>JAEEKM010000137.1 GCA_016282455.1 Treponema sp.
AGTAGTCCGTTGTGCTTTTTTCTGTGTCATAGGTGCGGGACTGTACCCACTGGACATAGACGTCATCATAACAGCTTCCGGCAGTATAGGCTTCTGTCGGAGTGGTGATTTTTATCTGTATTTCTTCGGCGCCTATAACGTCTGCAGGATCAAAGTCTACGTGGGCATTGTAGCGCATCTGGGTTTTGGTCTGACCTGTAAAGGTTGTAGATGTAACGGAGTCATCTTCATAAGCAAGGGTAAACTCATAGGCAATGCCGTAGTATTCAACCTGCTCTGCCTGTTTCTTTCCTCTGGGGACTTCGCGGTCATTGTAAAGGTGTGTCCGTATTTCCCTGCGGGAGATTAGTTTTGCTCTTGAATAGTCAAACGTTCCTGAATATGGAAGAATAACTGAGTTTTCGTCCCTCATGGAAGTAGACTCAATTACAGTGTCGTAATAGGTGCTTTTTTCACCTGCAGCCGCTTCCGACCATGAAATAGTAGGAAGTGACGGATTTCTTTTGTTGGGTGCGCCGGTATCATCAAAGAGGTTCATTTTGTCCGTGAACTCTTTTGTCTCCCATTCCCTTGAGGTTGATATTATTTTTCTTGTAATGGTCTGACTGGATATTCTGAATCCAAAAGAGACAGGATTTCCCCATGTACCGTTCTTTTTTATTTTATATGATGGAATTACCTGAACAGTCCGGTCCGTAGGTGTTCCGTCTGATCCGTATGCAATAAGCCCGTTTATGAGGATGCAGACATCTGCACTCATGGAGTTTACAGGAATTGTATATACACACGGGTGTTCTCCGTCTGTGTCTTTCTTTAGGAGCTGGTCGTTTAAGGTCTGTTGCTGGACTTTATTATTAAATTCGTCATAAAGGAAAGGCTCTCCGTCCTGGGCAACTTCAAGTAAAGAACTTTCATCTGCAAAGACGCTTCCCTGGTCAAAAGTGTATTCGCCTTCCTGAGGAGTTGTTGTAGTGTCAAAGGTTTTTACAACTGAATCCCCCATTGAAAGAGTTTTTAAGACCTGCTTTCCGAAGCCCGCGTTAAGGACTGCAACGTAGTAGACGTCTTTTCCATTCGCTCCTGCAAGAACGTTGTAGCCCCTTGCAGTTCCTCCTGAGTTCATGATGTAAGGAGCAAAGGCATGCTCTCCAATTAAGTAAGGCTGGGTTTTACCTATGGCAACGGCATTTGTGGCGCCTTTTATCCAGGGAAGATTTACCTGAGAGGCGGACATATTGTTTCTGAGTTTTTCAATCTCTGCAAGCTGCCTCTGCATTTCCTTGTTCTGATTGTAGAGGGATACACCTCCGGCAATGCCTGTAAAAATTGCAGCGGCTCCCAGTATTATTCCCATAGATACCATGTCACCTGGGAGAATGCGCACTGCTATGAGTTCACCTTCTTCTGCAATGTGTTGAGGAGATGCAAGAAGACCGTTTACCATTACACGGACCTTTTCGGGGTCTGTTCCCTCCGGCAGGGCTGAAAGAATGCTTTTGCCTTCCGGGATAAGAAGTGTTTTTTTTGCGTCGCTTACACCTTCAAGAAGTGTGGCTTTTACCATGATTTCCCCCTGTAAAACTTTACATCCTTAAAGGCTGTGACCGGACGTGTGCGCACTCCCGTAAATGTGGTGTGCAGCACTGTGTCACGGTTTACAAGGTAGCCTGAATGTAAGGCGCCTGCATAAAAACACTGGAGGATGTCACCTTCTTTTCTTTCTTCTGCTGGTACTTCTATCATGTCAAGGAAAAGCTTTGTCTGTTTAAGTTCCTCTCCACTCATACCGCCTTTATATTCAAGGTCTGGGAGAGGATGCCCCGCACGTCTGCAGCATTCAAGGACAACTCCGTAGCAGTCAAAACCCGCTTTTGTTCTTCCGTTTGCCTTGTATTTTATTCCCAGTAAATCGTCCCACTTCATGCATTGCCTCTGTTGTTGCTTGTGTTCCAGGTGAGTGCATTAAAAGTCATTCCCAGGCGCTCGTCTTTGTCAAAGGTAAAGCGGATTGTGCGGAAGTCTCCCTCTATTTTCCCATAAGAATGGTGAAAGCTTCTTACCGGTTCTACACTGCCGTCTGAGTCACGGAGAACACCCACCACATCAAGGCGCACGTTTCGGAAGTATTCTATTCCTTCCATGATGCCAGGTTCCTGTGCAGCAATCTCAAGCGAACCTCCGCCGTCAAAGCCCTGTACCATTGCGCCCGGTGTGTAGCGGAAGGCACTTGCAAGGTAGGTGTCACCGTTGTACTGAACGTTTGTGTTTGAGTTTACAAAAAGAAGCGGGAATTCACTTCCTCCAGGTTCAGGAGACCACAGTTTAATGAGCCACGGAAGTGAATAGCTTCCCTGGTGTGACATTAAGGTTTCAAGCAGGCTTGTCATACTTCCTCCACGGAAAATGTAACTACCTTATAGAGCTGTCCACGGATGGAAGGCTCACTTGTCATGCGGTATTCTGTAAGCGTACTGTGAGTTATAAGGTCAGGAAAATAGAAAGTGTTTGCCCTTGTTAAAAGCCTGTTTTTGTACCAGTCCCAGAAAAGACGGAAGGTGCAGGATTGTGTGTTGTCGTCTTTGAAGGTAAAGGTAAGGGATGCCGTTACCTTGCCCCGCAGGTCTTTCTGGTATGTGCGTTTCATGCCGCTTTCAAAGGTGACTTCTTCCACATTGCTTGCGGAAGAAAGATTCATGCCGTATGCCTTGTAGCTTACTCCTGAAGGCCAGTTTACAGCCATGCTTTCCTCCTATGACGTGTATTTTTCTCCGCTCATACCCATGCTTGCGATTGCAAGGCTCCTGTTGTAGGCACCTTTTTCCATCTGACTTGCAACAGTTTTCTGTATGTAGACTTCAAGAGCCTTTCCGTCCTGCCTTACCGTTGCGCTTACATCCGGGGATGCGTAGTTTTTAATCGTCACGTTATTAGTCATTGAGCCGTTCAGGGAACCTCTGTTGATTGTATCAAAAAGAAGCCTCTGCTGGGCACGGGTGAGGATCATTTCTCCTGAGTTAACGTTTGCGCTGATTCGGTCTCCGTAGTAGGAAGAGCCGCCCACAATTCCGCCTGTACTGAATGACGGCGGTATGGGTTTTGAACCGATTACGGTGGCAAGCTGTGCCGCTCCTGCCGCTCCGATAATGGAACTCATGGCAATTCTTGCGGCGGTGGGGAGAGTGGCATCTGCAAGGGTCTGTATTACTGCCTGTGCCGTGCTTGCGGTTGCCTGGGCAAGGTTTGCGGTCCACTGCCACATCTGGGCACGGTAACTTTCCTGTGCTTTTCTGCGTTCTATTTCCTTGAGGCTTTTTTCGTACTGTTCTGCAGAAAGTTTTCCTGCTGCATACTGCTTTTCTATGGCAAGGGTCTGACTTGTGGCGGCAGCTTCTGCGTTCTGTGCGATTATGTCAGCAATTCCTGAACACACATCTGTATAACGGTCTATGAAGTTCTGCACAATCTCCAGTGAGCGTTCAAGGTGGCTGTAAAGTTCTGCCCTTTCGTCTGCATGAACCTTTTCCATTGCTTCTTTCTGGGCAGTGGCAAGACGTTCTCCAGCCTGTGCAAAATCGTCTGCAAAGTCTTTCTGGTATTCTTCCGGCAGGGAGTCATAGAGCTTCTGCAGGGCTTCCATCTGTGCGGTGTAGTATTCGGTGACTTCTTCTTCTGCAGTCTTTTTGTCGGGGAAGAATGAAGCGAAGTTTTTACGGGCGGCTTCGGTGTCAAAGAAGGAAGTTGCTTTTTCTGCCTGTGTTTTTATGTCTGAAAGCGTGGACTTTACCCATCCGTTTTCATCAGACATAAGTGTGCCGGCATCCTTACGGGCTTTTATGTAGGCACTTGTCATTGCATTAAGAACAGACTGTGTTTCTTCTTCTTCGCTGATTGTTTCTCCCAGCTGGCGGCGGTATTCAATTTCTTTTTTTTCATCTTCTACAGACTTTGCATAGGCTTTCTGTATCTGTTCTACTTTGTAAT
>JAEEKM010000138.1 GCA_016282455.1 Treponema sp.
CCCTCGCCGTTTCCAAATATCTATTATCTAGCTCGAGAACAATCTTGCCGGGGACAGGACCTGCGTTTGTTTTTTGAGGTGTTATTGAATAATTTACAAACTTTACCCCAGTAGCATTTGACAGTTCAATATTTTCCTTTTTTAAATAATATGGGTTCTTGACACAACTTGGAGTTATGGAAATAGATATTTTCTTCTTGACAGGATCAACGAGTGCCATTTCAAAGCCACTCTCTCCAGATTTAGGAATAGAAAATACAGGAGATATGTCAGCATTTGAGACTTCTATTTCAACTCTTGTGGTTTTATCATTTAACAGCAGAATGACAGTTGCCTTTTTGTTTCTATCATTAGAGGGGTATAAGTGTCCTTTTAGTTTTATATCAAGTTTTCTTACTGCTCTACTTGAACCTTGGTTAACATTTTCAACACTTAGAAGGTTATTATCAGGGATTTCCACACTAATATCCCCGCTTGGATAGGGGGCGGAAAATGATATGGGGAGTATGGTTTCGTAATACGAGCCATCAGGACTCCATTTAACATCAAGATCCTTAAGTTCCGGTTTTGTGCAGTTTAATTTAAGCCAATTTTTCTTTATTGTATAGTGTTCTTTTGCAACTCCTCCCTCTGGTTCCTTAATTCCTAAATCGAAACTGCCATCCTTAATGAAATCAACTTCTAGACTGATTTCTTTACGAGGGTGGTTATAGTCCATGTAATAAGATAACTTTCCATTATTATTGTATTTAAGACATGAATCTGGATCTGTTGCTACAACTGCTGAATATCGCCAGTCACCAGACCCGTTTGCATACAATTCTTTAATTTTGTCTGCATAATCATCAGAAACTTTAATCTTAAAAATGGCCTTGTTGTTTTGAATAGTAATGTCGGAATTATTATTTACTTGGATTATGTTTGCATGTTTACTTTGTTTTGGGAAGGTGTAAACTTTTCCAGTAGCCTCAGGTTCTGTGGAAGTGTCTGGGGGAGGAGTTTGAACATTATATCGTGGTTTTAGAGTGTTATTTGTTTTACTTAGAGTTATAGATTCTTTTGCTTTTACGACCGGGTTTTCATGCATTTCATCTTTTAGGATTACACTAAGTGTAACTGGTGCGCTTTCTGTTATTTCATATAAATCGTTCTTGACAGAAATGGTATAAACTGTTGCTCCATTAGAGACACTGCTGGCTGATACGTAATAACTATAAGTTCTATTGTTTTCTGATAGTTCAACTTCACCTGCTCCATGGAAATCGCTAAAGATATAACCATTATCTGATTTTATAGTTGCCTTTACTTTTGTTTCTCCAGCTGCAACTGAGTCTACATTTAATGTTAATGTTAAATTTGCATTTTTCTTTTTTTCAACTTTCGCAATATCATTCGCTAAAGCTTCCTTTTGGCTTTGATAGTCAGTTGTATGATTTGCCCATGTAACAGTGTCTTCTGCAGCAGAATAATTAGACACAATTCTATTAATTTTTGATGATACGTCCCTGGCTATGGAACTATCTTTATCGTATAATACAAGACGTCTTTTTGTATTTTCACGGTTTGCATTGCTTACTACTGCAGCTAGAACTTCGTCTGCGAACTCAAAAGATAGTGAACAGTCTTCAACAAGGATTCTTTTGATTTTATTTTTTTTATCAGTACTAAGTCCTGTATTTTGACCATCTGGTCGCTCTAGATAAACTGATAAGTTGTAAGCAAACGCATTCCCTCCCACTAATGCCATAAGCAGCATGAGTAGAATTCCTTTAAATGTTTTTCTCATACATTCTCCTTGACAGTTTTACTTCATGCCGGAAGTGTTTATTTAAAAAGACTTAACTGTTACGCATAATGATGTGTGAGCCGATAACCCGACACTTCATCTGGCTGTGGGGGAGTATATTGTCTTTTTTTGCGGATTTTGTCTGCGCGGCTACTAGTGCCGGCTTGACTTGACTTAGTGCTTTTGCCTGTTTTGTGAGAAAAATACTTTGTGTTTCTGTCTTGAGAAGCAGTCATTAAATATATGTTAGCACGGAAATTTTGATTTTTCAAGTTTTTCTCCTATTTGATTGGAAAATGAATGCAGAGGGAATTGGATACAAAAAAATATTTTTTTTAAATTTGTCCAAACAAGCACTTCAACGCATATATATATTGTGCTAGTAAAAACAAGTTTTCCCCTCTATTGAAAAAGGCTGCGACAAAGTGTAAAATGCTACGAACTTATGTTCGTTTTATGAGAGCGCTTTTTCTTTCTGGTAATAATATATGTTCTTTTTCTCGTTTTTTAGGGAAACCTACGCCCGGCTGGAGTGGCGCACGCAAGTGCGATGCGAAGCATTGGAGCCGGGAGGCGGAACCACGCAAGACGGGGTGCTCTAAGAAACTTGTCCCAAGCGGTGGAAAGAAAATTCCGTTCAGAAAAATTCTTATTACAGCACTTGTGTTTTTCTTTTTGAGTCTGCCGGTTTTTGCACAGGGAGTTTCTTCCGTTATTAGCATTGACAGTGCAGATAAAACTGAGTACAGAAAAAATCCGGTTACAGGTTACGAAGAGATTGTGCTTTCGGGCGCAGTGAGTATTTCTGTGAGTCAGGGCAGTACAAAGACAACCATTACTGCTTCTTCCATAACCTACACCCGGGCTACAGATATGCTTTTTGCAAACGGTGGCGTTACCCTGAAGCAGACAGGCGGTAGTGCAGGCGAGCAGAATGTTCAGGCGGATACACTCCTGTTTAATACTGCTACGCTCGAAGGTGTTTTTGACAACGGCCGTGTTATTCAAACTCAGAGTGATGCGATTAATCTTCCTTCGGGTTCCAAACTGATTGTTGCTTCTGACATTTTTGGACGCGATTCTTCCAATACAATTGCTTTTAAAAATGCAGACCTTACTTTTTGTGATGATGAAAATCCCCACTGGAAAATCTGGGCTTCAAGAATCTGGCTTTTGCCGGGCGGAGAGTTTGCTTTTGCAAATGCAGTTTTTTCTGTAGGGCGTGTTCCTCTTTTGTGGCTTCCGGCTTTTTATTACCCAAAGGATGATTTTGTTTTTAATCCTTACTTCGGCTACAACGAGAGAACCGGCTACTACATGCAGACTACCACTTACATTTTTGGCCGCAGACCTCTTGATACTTCTTCGGGAACAAGTTCTTCATCTTCTTCGTCTTCTGGTGAAGCACTGACTGCAGGTCTTTTTAACTTTATGAGATCTTCTTCTTTGAAAGAGCAGGTGAGGGAAGGTCTTGTTCTTCATAATCTTGATACTGATTTTAAAGGAAACACTACTAACTATCTTAAGGTTAAGGGCGACCTTTACATGAACCTGGGCGGCATGATGGGTCTTGAGGGAGTGTATAAGCCTTCTTCCATTATCAGTAACCTTGAGGGCGGACTGAACATTGGTTTTAGTAATACGGTCTTTAAGAATAACGGAGTTTATGTTCCCATAGGGGCTTCCGGAAACACTTACTATGATTCTTCTAACTTCCTTGGCTTCCAGCTTCCTTTCCGTTACAGCGGTAATCTTAAGCTTAGTATGAGTAAACCATTTTCTCTTACTGTTTCTCTTCCAATTTATTCTGACCCGTATTTTAAAGAGGACTTTGACACCCGCAGCGAATACCTGGACTGGATTGGATTTTTGCTTAGCAGTACAAAGACAAATACGGAAACTTCAAACCAGATTTCTTCTTTTACATGGAATGTTAATGCTTCTTATTCTGTTCCTCTTCCTGCCTTTATTAAGCCTTACATTTCTACCTTTAACATTTCAAGCGTAACTGCTTCCGTTGCCTTTAACTCCCGTGCCGCAACTTTTTCTGACCTTGATTCTACTACCATGTCTGACAACTGGAAAAGCTATACGCCCAACAGATATTTTTTCAGCCCTTCTCAGGTGAACCCATTTAACTTTAGTTCTTCAATTTCCGGAACTCTTGTGAGCATTGGGGGGACTTCTTCCTCTTCTTCTAAGAAAAAAACTTCTGTAACTCTTCCGCTTGCACTGGATGCGCCAGAAGAATTTGTTGTGGAGGAAAAGAAGACTGACGGTAAAACTGACGATAAACCTGCTGATAAAAAAGACGGAAAGCCTGACGGAAAACTTAACGAAAAACCCGAGGATGAAAGTTCCGAAGAAGAAAATAAAAATCTCCTTGAGGACTCGGCCCTTCCTGAATTAAGCATTGCTTCTCTTCCTTCAAGTTCATCTTTAGGCGGACTAAAATACACGCTCACATATTCCATTACTCCCCAGGTGAACTCACAGATTTCTTATGATGCCTCTAAACTCTATATTCCTGAAGATTTTGACTGGAGTAATTTTCAGTCTACATACCTTCAGTTAAAAGCACCTGTTTCCCTTAACAGTTCTTTAAGTTACCGCGACAGTTTTGCTTCCATGACAAACTCTTTTTCCTTTACACCGGTTTATCAGGCCCACCCAAAGACAAACAATTACACGGAATCAAGCCTGGCTTCCCTGCAGAAAACCGACTACAATGCAAGAAAACTCGACCTTGTAAATACGAATAAGATTTCTTTCAGACCTTTTGTTTATACCACTGCATTTAAAAACACCGGCATTGACTGGAACACCACTACAAAACTTGTGGAGACAAAATTCTTAGGTGATGCAGATGACTGGCAGACTAATCCTCAGTGGCGCTACATTACTGCCTGGGATTATATTTTTACCGAAGACGAAGATCTGGACATGAAAAACTTTATTACTTCCCACACTCTCTCCGGAACTTTAGCCGCAAGTGAAGGGGATTTTTCACAGACTCTTACTCTTTCTACAACCCTGCCGCCGCAGAATGACAAGTATAATGCAACGCTTAAACTGGTATTCCCTTATGTTTCCCTTTCTTTTGCAAGCGGAATTGAGGCTACTACCACGACAACTTCTGAGACAGATGTTACCACCTGGAAAAAGAATCCTTTCCAGCAGTCTGCTTCCGTTAAACTTTTTAAGGGAACAAATGCCCTTTCTTTAACACAGTCGCTTAACTATAATCTTGAAGACAGTTACTGGGATTCCTTTAAGCTCTCTCTTTCCTGGCGAACCCTTTCGCTTTCTTATACCATGAGCTACACTTACGGTTATGATTTTGATTCTGATTCAGGATGGGTGCAGAAGACTGACAAGGACTTTCTTCCATACAATGTAAGTCTTTCTTATTCTACGCCCAGTAAAACTTTTTACCAGTGGAAAAACAGAATTAAAATTACTCCTTCTTTAAGTACAAGTCTTGTTTACGACTGTCTACGCCCAACCAGTTCTTACTTCCGTTTTGTTCCGTCTCTTACTTTTGCGGTGAATGATTTTGTAAACCTTACCTTTAGTGCTGAATCCAGAAACGGTGTGATTTTCCGCTATGTTCAGGATTACCTGGGGTACCCGGATGTTATCAGCGGTGAAAAGAATGTTCTGGTTGACCTTTTGAATTCTTTTGCTTTCTGGGGAGATGATTCTTTTATTGACCCTGACCAGGTTAAGCGCAAGAGTTCCGGTTTTAAAATGAAAAGCCTTAATGTGACCCTGACCCACAACCTGCACGACTGGGATTTTTCTACCAGCCTTACCTTTAAGCCCCGCCTGGAAACTACTTCTGACGGTAAAAAGGAATATAACTATCATCCATATTTTACACTGGGAGTTGTCTGGCGGCCAATGAGTGCCTTAAAGACAAATGTGGTTGACGAATACGGCACCTGGAAACTGAATCCATAATATCTTCTTCCCTGTTGTAAACTTTACGATTCTTCACTATAATAAAGCCACTTTTGGAGGAAATATGACAATTGGTCAGATGCTTGGGCAAAGTGGAATTTTAACTTTGCTGGGATTGGGAGTAGTATTCAGCTTCCTTATAATTATGATTCTGTGCATGTATCTGCTCCACGCAGTTATTCATGCTTTAAAACTCGACAAGGTAGAAGAAAGTAAAACTTCTGGCGCTTCTCCTGCTTCTCCCTCTGCCGCACCTGCTGCAGATGATGGTGCGATTGTGGCCGCAATTGCCGCTGCCCTCCACGAAAAGCAGTTGTCTTAAAACTTGTAAACTATCATATTAAATATATTAAGAGGTTATTTTTATGGCTAAGGTTGGAATTTCAGAGTTAGTTCTCCGTGACGCACATCAGTCGCTTCACGCAACACGTATGACCACTGCAGATATGCTCCCTGCATGTGAGATGATTGATAAAATCGGCTACTGGGCCGTTGAAGGATGGGGTGGAGCAACTTACGACAGCTGTATCCGTTTTTTGAATGAAGACCCCTGGGAGCGCCTGAGAAAACTTCATGCCGCACTTCCAAACAATAAAATCATTATGCTTCTGCGCGGACAGAACCTTCTTGGTTACCGCCACTATGCAGACGATGTTGTGGATAAGTTTGTAGAAACTGCCGCAAAGAACGGAATTGATGTCTTCCGTATTTTTGACGCCTGTAACGATCCCCGCAACCTGGAACGTGCAACAAAAGCCGCAAAGAAAACCGGTAAGCACGTACAGATGGCAATTAGTTATGCCGTTACTCCCTACCACACAATTGAAAAATATGCAGAACTTGCAAAGACCTACGCAGAGTTTGGTGCAGATTCTATCTGTATTAAAGATATGTCTGGTCTTCTTAAGCCCTATGATGCCTACGAACTTGTAAAGGCTGTAAAGAAAGCCTGTGATCTTCCCGTAGAGATTCACACACACTCAACAACAGGTCTTTCTGTTGCAACCCTCATGAAGGCTTCCGAAGCAGGTGCTGATGTTCTTGACACTGCAATTTCTTCCATGGCAATGGGAACTTCCCATTCACCAACCGAAACAATTGTAGAAATGCTTAAGGGCACTGAGTTTGACACTGGTCTTGACACAAAGGCTCTTCTTAAGATTGCAAAATATTTCCGCGAAGTGCGTACTCACTATGCTTCACTTGAGTCAAAGTTCCTTGGAGCAGACACACGTATTCTTGTTTCACAGGTTCCAGGCGGTATGCTTTCTAACCTTGAGAGTCAGCTTAAGCAGCAGGGTGCTGCAGACAAGATGGATGACGTTCTTAAAGAACTTGAAGGA
>JAEEKM010000139.1 GCA_016282455.1 Treponema sp.
CATTTACCCTTTCTTCGGTCTGTTCTGTAAACTCACAATGAGGAATTGCATAACCGGAGAAGGTTTTTTCTGAACAGGTAAAAAGACATTCCTTCTGTGCAGAAAGTTTATAGAGTTTTATAAAGAGGCCTGAAATGTTTGCATCTTCTGTAAGACCAAGTTTTTGTCTTTTTTCTTCCCGCAAAAATCCCAGCTGTCTGTAAACGGTAGTAAGGCTTTCCTGGTTTGAATCCATAAGTATGTGTACTTTAAATGGTGCGGAAGAGGCAAGTCTGTAGGGCAGTACCTGAACACCGCTTTCTGCGTTCTGGGAAAGATAAAGTTTATCTGAAAGATAATCCGTAAAAAAAGCAAAGGGTTTTGGTAAGGTTAAGCCTGGGAATTTTTCTTCCATGTCAATAAGCTGGCTTAATTCGGAAATACAGCGGCTTATGATTAAATCACTTTCCTGAGGGCAGTTTTCCATGTCAAAGAATTTTTCACGGAAGGAAAAATACTGTTTTCTTATGTCCGAAAAAGTTTTTGCACCTGCAAGTGCCGTAATTCTTTTGTGCAGGCTGCGGTAAAATTCCATTGTCTTTTTAGAAGCGTATTCTTTTTTAGGATTCTCAAAGGCTTCTTCCCAAATGTCAAAGAGACAGTTGTTTCTCTTTCCGAATTTTATGAGTTCGTTAATTGCTTCCTGGTCTTTCCAGGGAAGTTCATTGTTTAAAAGCAGGGTCTTTACGCTTTCAAAATAAAAGTTTTTTGCCGCACAGTTTTGTACCTGTGAGAAAAATGCACCTGCTCCGTATGAGGACAAAGGCTTTCCGTTTTTTGCAACATGCGGTATCTGGTAAAGGGAAAGTTCTCTCTGCACATAGGGACTGTAAGTGTCAAGATCTGGCACACTGATGCAAATGGAAGTCCAGGGGATATTTTCTTTTTCGTGAATGTCCCTTATGTAATTTGCAATATAATGCAGTTCTTCACGGGCACTTTTAAAGATGTGAACTTCCAGTTCAGTTTTTTCATTCTCAAGGTGCACAAGGCTTATGTCCTGACTGCTTTCAAGAATCTCTTTGTATTCAAGATAGTCCATGAGAATTTCAGGGTAGAAGATGATGTATTTTTTACCGTCTGCATAAAAGGGAGGCGTTTCCCAGGCCGGGTCAAAGAGATTGTTTTTGTCAAGGAAGTTTTTGTATCTCTTGTGAATTTCAAGCAGGTCTTTGTCTTCTTCATCAGGGGTAAGATTGTTTTTTTCAAAGCGGTTTTTCCAGAGATTTAATGAAGGCAAAAGGGAAGCAATCTGACTTGCAAAAGCCTGGGCGTTTCCGGCATATTCTTTGGGAATAAGGTAGGACAAAAATGGATTTTCTGCGTTTTCTTTTATGAGGTTTTCTGAAAAAAATGCCCTCATTATTGACGGAACTGATTCTTTTTCCTGCTGGCTGCTTCTGATTGAAGAACCCTTAAACTGATCCCAGGCAATAAAGCGTTCTGTTGCCACTGCTTTTCTTCCGCTGATTTCTGTGGCCCTGTCAGCCCATTCTGAAGCAGATACCTGTGTTGGAAAAACAAAAATGCAGTCTTGATTTTCAATGTTTGAAATAATTGCGTCTTCTACCGGATTATTTTTTTTGCTCATACAATCAGTATAGCAAATAAATGGTCAAAAGTTAAGAAAAATAATCAGGTTCTTCCTAATTGACCGCAGGCTCCTGCAATGCTGTTTCCCCTTCGGGTTCTTAACTGCACGTTGAGCCCGGAGAACTCCAGCTGGTGCACAAACCTGTGGGTTTCCTGTGGCGATGGGGTTTTAAAATCAAGTCCGGGTACGGGGTTCCAGGGAATAAGGTTTATGTAAACGTCGAGCCCGGAGGCAAAATCAATTAGTTTTTGTGCGCTTTCTTCACTGGTGTTTGTACCTGCAAGAAGGGCTGCTTCCAAAGTAACTCTTTTACCGGTTTTTTCAATGTATTATGCAATTGCTTTTTTTAACTCAGGCAGGGGATTACCCTTTGTAACAGGCATGAGCCGCTCTCTAAGTTCTGGGTCTGCTGTGGTAAGGGAGACTGCAAGTCTGGGGGGATTTTCACTTTCTGCAAGTTCATAGATTCCCCTTACAATGCCACAGGTGCTTAAGGTTATTCTTCTTGCGCTTAAGTTTCTTCCGTCTTTATGGGTAAGAAGGGATACTGCTTTTTGAATTTCCTTTAAGTTCTGCAAGGGTTCACCCATTCCCATAAAAACTATGTTGCTTAAAGTGCCTGCTTCTTTTTCGAGGAAAATAAATTCTTCTACAATTTCTGCGGCAGTAAGGTTTCTTGCAAGACCAAGCCTTCCTGTCTGACAAAATGCACAAGCCATTGCACAGCCGGCCTGACAGCTTACACAGGCAGTTTTTCTTCCTTCGCGGTCTGTAAGGAGAACTGTTTCTATTGCCCTGCCGTCACAAAGTGTAATCTGAAGTTTAACGGTTCCGTCTTCATCCCTCAGAACTTTACTTACATGGGAGGAATGGATTACTGCTTTTTCTTCGAGTTCTTCCCTCAGTTCTTTAGAAAGATTTGTCATCTCACTAAAAGAACTTACCCCTTTAGAAATCCAGCTGAAAATCTGTTTTCCCCTAAAGGCGGGGCTTAAGGAAAGAGACGAAACTATTTCTTCGGCTGTCATTCCAGACAGAACAAACTTTTCCATTTTTTAGAAAACCGGTCTGTTGCTGGAAATTTTTTCTACCATCTCGTTAATGGCCTGACTTCTTATGCCCTGTTTCTGAAACTCCTGCAGGGCTTCGAGAGCCTTTTGCTTCTGGTTCATTTTAAGATAAGAGTCAGCAAGATCTATATAAAGACGATGATTCTTTGGATCATTTCTTATGAGGCTTTGCAGACGGGATACTGCTTCCTCATACTTTCCTTCACCTTTGCAAATGAGGGCAAGACCAAGGGCTGCATAAATGTCAAAGTCAATGTCCATTGCACGGTTGTAGTATTCCACGGCAGTCTTGTAGTCACCTGTGTTGCGGTAGGCATCTCCTGCGCGGGTAAGGATGACTTTGTTATTGGGGTCAATCTCAAGAATTTTATTCCAGTACTCCACGGAACGGAACTGCTGGTTCAAACCGCGGTAGCAGTCTGCAATACCGAAGAGGGCATAAAAGTTTTTGGGGTCTTTTTCAAGTGCCTGCTGAAAGTAGGGAAGTCCGTCTTCGTATGTTTTGAGTTTTCTGTGGCAGTTACCAATGGAAGTAAGAACCCGAATGTCCACATTTGCAGGATTTACCTCCAGCATGCGGGTCCAGTAGTAAAGGGCATCCTTGTATTCTTTAAAATCGTAGTGAAGGTGTCCCAGACCGATTAAGGCATAGGCGTTGTTTTCTTCCATGTCCAGCACCTGAAGATAGAGCTGCTTGGATTTTTTAAAGTCATGGATTTTTCTGTAGGCGTCCGCAACTCTTGTAAGGACAGTAATGTTTCTGTCATCATGAACCAGATACTGCTCCCAGATTTCAATTGCCTTGTGGTACTGATTTAATGCCTTGTAGCAGTCGGCAAGACCAAAGAGGGCATAATTGTTGCCGGGGTGATAGGCCAGACAGCGGGAGTAATAATCAATTGCTTCGCGGTAGTGGTACTGTTTTCTTTCACTGTCTCCCAGACCGACTAATGCATAATTGTTGTTGCTTTCTATGCCAAGAATCTGTTTAAATGCTTCCTCTGCATCTTCATTTCTGCCTTCTTTTAAGAGAAGGTATCCACGCTTTGAAAGTTCAGAAATTTCTTTTGAAGTACCGTCTTCTTCCTTTGGCAAGTCTGCCATTGGAAATTCCATGCTTGGAAGTACATCATTTTCAGTAGAATCCATTTTTTTACCTCACTACTTTTTTTTTATTTTAACATCAATGAAACCAAACCTGCTAATTTTTCTATAAGAGGGTCTGACTTACGTTTGTTGTGAGCAAGAAGGTAGAGTTTGAGTGCCTTCATGTACTCATTTTTTTCCGCATACTTATCTCCCACACGGGTAAGTCCGTCAGAATAACCTGTGGTAACAAAAATACGCTCTGCCATGGCCAGTTTACCGTCGTTAAAAAGTGCATTTGCTTTTCTGTTAAGAGCAACTTTCTGCTGGTCGTTTAAGGATGAAACCGGCTGGTCCGTAACTTTGATAAATCCCTGTGCCTGATCTTGTTTCTGGTCAATTTGCTTTTTTAAATCATCAGTCATTACGAAACCTTTTTATTCAATTTTATCGGAATGCGTGTCTTTGTCAAGGGTTGCATTGTCCTTTTTCTTTGTTTTATAAAAAAATACGGTACTTCTGCCGTACTCCCTTGCATCTACTTTTTCAAGGTTTCCGATTGTATCAGGAAGCATGTCTTCCCTTGGAAAGTGAATTAAAACCTGTCCGTTTTCTTTTAAAAGATTTTTTTCACTGATTGTTTCAAGCAGTTCTTTTCTGAAGCGGTAGGGGAAAGGTGGATCAAGAAAAATAAAATCCCATCTTTCTTTTGCTCTTTTTAGAAAAAGTTCAGTTGCCATAAAATGACACTTTACCCTGACTCCAACTTCTTCTGCCATTGCAACGTTTTTTAAAATAACTTTTGCCTTGCGCCGGTCCATTTCACAGAGACTTACGTCTGTTGCTCCGTGAGACACTGCTTCTAGTGCAATCGTCCCGGAACCTGAGAACATGTCAAGAAAACTTTTGCCTGTAAGATAGGGGCTTAGTATGCTGAAAAGTGATTCCCTCATTTTGTCCATAGCGGGTCTTATTGCCATGGAACTCTGTGGCATTTCTATAATTCGTCCTTTTAAACTTCCGCCGGTGATTCTCATTTTCTTACCTTGCAGAAGAGTTCAGTGACCAGTAAACGTCATCCCGAACAAGATTGGTATTCAGCTTTGCATAGTCAAAGGCTGTTTTTCCACTTGCGTCCTGAATGCCTGGTCTTGCACCTGCGTCAAGCAGCTGTTTGATTACTGCATTTGAAGACGCATACTGACAGGCGTACATGAGAGGGGTTTTACCTTTCCAGATGCGGTTAAGGGGAATGTCCATGTCAAGGAAAAGCTGGATTTTTGCAGTCTTTACATGGTCCTGGCCGACATTGCTTGTTAATGCAAAAATAAATGCCTTAAACACTTCGTCTTCTGAAGAGGAACGGTTTCTTAAGAGCAGGGAAAGAATTTCCGGGTTCTGGGAATAATCTGCAGCGAGTAAAAGGGGAGTGGCGTTGTATTTATTTCTTACCCTGATGTGGGCTCCGTGAGAGACAAGCATGTTTACCAGCTGCATGCTGTTCTGGTAGCGTACTGCATACATAAGGGCTGACCATCCGTCTTTGTCCCTCAGCTGAACATTTGCTCCGTTTTCAAGAAGGTTTCTTACGTCCCAGTCATTGCCTGCTTTTGCGGCTTTCATAAGAAGTGTAACTCCATTTGCATCTGCGGCATCAGGATTTTCAATGGTGCGTTTTTTGATTTCTTCGCTGTCGTCTTCATTGTCCTCTTCTACAACAAAGTCATAGAGGAAAGACTGAGTGTAGGGTTTAACTTCTTCTTTTTTGGGAAGAGGTGATGCAAGCGGAGTGGATTTTGCAGGACTGCTTTTTGGTGTATTTGTTTCTGAAAGTTTTTGCTGCTGTAACTGTGAGTCCTGAGCGGGAACTTCCGGCATTACAATCTTTGACGTTCTCTTTGTGGTTCCGTCTCTTAGAGAAGCATAGGTGCTTTCTTCGTCATCGATCTCGTTTGAACTTTCAGTTGTGCTTTCATTTTCTTTAATGCTCAGTTTGGGTGTGTCTTCACTCTGACTTGTGTTTTTAACAGGTTCAGGAGTTTTTTCTGCACCTGCATTCGGGTTGTAGGTGGCACTTGCCGGGCGAACGGTTGTTGCTTCTTCTTCCGTTGCCGGAACTACAGCGGGGGCAGGAGTTTTTTCTTCTGAAACAGGAGGCTTTACTTCTGCTTTTTCTTCTTTCTTTTCAACCTTCTTTTCTTCAACAGGAGGCTTTACTTCAACTTTTGTTTCTTCCTCAGGTTCATCATCAATGGGTTTCTGGGGAATTACAAATGTGGAGTTTACGCTTGTGGCTCTTTCTTCTGCACGGGTTTTTTGTTCTGCATCCGGATTGAGTTTTTTCCTGCGTGCTTCTTTTTCTGCTTTTTTTGCTTCGGCGGCAGCTTTCTTTTCAGCTTCCCTGGCTTCTTTCTCCGCCTGTTTTGCGGCTTTTTCCGCTTCTTCCCTTGCGAGTTTTTCTGCTTTTTCAGTTTCCTGCTGGGCTTTCTTTAAGGCTTCTTCGGCAAGTTTTGCTTCTTTTGCAGCGGCTTTTGGATCTACTTTTTCTTCGTCTGCTGCATCTGCGGGCTTTGCGGCTTGTTCTGCGTTACCTGCGGGATCCTGTGCATAGTGGGAAAGAATTTCATAAGTGTTTGCCTGAACGTTAAGAAGTGCATAGTCAAACGCTGTTTTTCCTTCTGCATCTTTTTCCAGTACCCGTTTTTTCATGCTGGAAGCAAGAAGTTTTCCTTCTTTAATCAAAGTTTCCACAATGCCGGTATCTGAACAATACTGGACGGCATACATGAGAACTGTTTTTTTAGATTTAGTTTTTGCATTAACATTACATTCTGCTTTAAGACAAAGGTCTATGATTTTTGCAGAACGGTTGGCCTTAAGACAGAGCATCATAAAGGTTTCCCTGTCCTGACCGAAAACCTGTCCCTTAAGGGAAGAGTTTCTTTTTAATGCGGTTTCTATTTCTTCAAAAGTACCCACCTGGGCAAGAAGCTCATAATCGGTGTCATCTTTTGCAGAGAAGGCTGGTAAGGCAAATAAGGTAAGCAGTATGGCAAAAAAAAGTTTTTTTGCAGCATGATTTGTTTTCATAGTATAGAATTATATAGCAAAATTCACGTGCTTACAAGTATTATTTATTGCAGGAAGTAAAAGGACTGGAAAAGGGGTAGTCATTGATGCAGGGATTTAAATAAAAAAAAACCGACTTCATTTGAAGCCGGTAACTGGGGAGTGAAGGATTCGGACCTACGAAGGACGAGCCAACAGATTTACAGTCTGCCCCCTTTGACCACTCGGGAAACTCCCCATTGAAAGCCGCCACAGGGACTCGAACCTTGGACCCCGAGATTACAAATCACGTGCTCTACCAACTGAGCTATAGCGGCAAAACTACTTTAAGCATTACTGCTTCAAGTAGTGTATTGGTATATTATACCAGTGTGAAAAAAATGTCAAGAGCAAAATGCGTTTTTTGTTAAAAATTTATGTATTTGGCGGCAAAAAACTTTTATAGAGCAGGGCAAGGAACTCTCTCTCCGGCATGGGCTTTGCATAATAGTAGCCCTGGGCAACATCACAGCCCATATCCCGCAGAAGGTCTGACTGTTTTTTTGTTTCTATTCCTTCAGCAACCGTAGTCATCTTAAGTTTTTTTGCCATCTCGATTACTGATGTAATGATGATGTTTTCCCTCTTGTCATCATCTGCTTTTGAAAGGAACTCTTTATCGAGTTTAAGCACATCTGCAGGAATTTCCTTAAGCAGATTGAGGGAAGAGTAGCCGGAACCAAAATCATCTACAGAAATGGAGAAGCCTGCTTTTTTAATATCATTCATCACGCTGATAAGTTTTTTTGAATTATCAAACATAATGCTTTCGGTAAGCTCAACTTCTACATGGCTGGGGCTGACATCATACTTGTTAAAAATAGTTGTAAGCGTAGAAATCAAATCAGGATTGTAGAGGTGATAGCGGCTGAGGTTAAAACTTATTGTGATCGGGTTGGGACAGCTACCGCCAGGTCCCATTGTATTCCAGTCACTTAAGAATTTACACACCCTTTCAAATACATAAATATCAATCTTCTGAATGAAGCCGTTGTTTTCAAAAAGCGGTATAAACTTGTCCGGCGGCAAAAGTCCTTTCTGCGGATGATTCCAGCGGATAAGTGCTTCTGCACCAAGCACCTGTGCGTTTGAAAGATAAAACTTCGGCTGGTAGAAAACTTCAAATTCGTTGTTGTCCAGAGCCTTGTCCATGGTAAGGACAATTTCTTTTTTCCACTCGTTTTCTTCATCCATTTTTCTTGTGTATTCAATTACTCTCTGAGTGGCAAATTTTTCCTTTCCATACTTTCTTGCAAGATTTGCTTTATCTACCATACTGGTAATATCTGCAGACGGGTCGTTTATGTAATAGACGCTGGAACTAAAGGTAAGCTTGTACTGCTGGGGAAGGGTGCGCTGAAGTTCTTCGTCAACATTTGTGAGCTTGTAAACTTTGTCTTCCACAAGGGCAATGAATCCCGGGTTCTTTGCAAAAACAATAAAATTATCTGCATAGTAGCGGCAGACAAATTCTCCTGGTTCACAATGCTCCTGAAACTGCTGTGCAAGTTCCACAAGAAGAAGGTTGCCCCTTACAAAGCCGTATCCGTCGTTAATGAACTTAAAGTTGTTTATGTCCAGGGAGAGAAGCATGTATTCATCCGGTCTGGCGTTTCTAAGTATCTGTTTAATATGATGCTTGAACTGTGTAAAGGTGGGAAGCCCTGTGATTTCATCATAACCCAGGGTGCGGGTCTTTTTTCTCAAAACGAGGGCAGAGATTGCAAAGGCAACTGCAAGAAGAAGTACACAGGCTGTAACTGCAAGAATTGTGATTCTGCTTCTCTGTTCCCTTATGAGTTCATGTTCCCTCATGTGAAAACGATGTTCAGACTGGGTTCTGTAAATCTGCTGTTCAAGTTCTTCGGGGGTAATGCTTTCTATTGCTTTTCTGAATATTGAGTTAGCAACTTCTCCCAGACGTTTTGCGTATCCTATGCGGTAAGGAATGGAAATGCCAAGATTGATTGTTCTGTAACCGGTAAGGTCTGAATCTGCCATCTGTTCAAAACCACCGATGATGCAGGCATCTACATCACTGTTTTTAAATCGTCTGATTACTTCTTCCGGCGAATTGAAGGTTAAATACTGGTAATCTTCTTTTGGAAAAAGTTTCAAAATCTGCTCTTCTATGTTTTCAGGATTGGGAACTGTTGCAATAGTGGAGCCTTTTTCTATATCTTCATCCTGCGTTAGAAGCAGCAGGTCAATTTCATAAACAGGTTCTGTAAAAGAAACTTCTTCATGTCCTTCAAGCAGGGCTGTGTAACCTGTAATAATGTCTGCTTTGTCAAGGAAAAAAAGTTTTACGCTTTTATCAAAATCGGAAGTAGGAATGAAAGAAAAATCAATCCCTGTTTTCTTTCCTATCATTTCAAGCAGGGTAATATTCACGCCTTCGTAGCGGGAAACTCCGTCGTATTCTTCAAAATATTCATAGGGGGCCCAGTTTGAGGCAGATACTACATTCAGAATTGGATGCTGGCGGATAAATTCTTTTTCATCCTCGGTGAAAGAAATATCAGCAGCAACAGTTGAGACAATGAAAAATAATAAAAACAAAGCAGAGATACACTTTCTTGTTATATGAGAAAAAGCAATAAGTCCTGCTTTTTGAAATTTAAGCTCCATTAAAGTTATTATAAATGCACTTTTCTGATAAAGCAAGCAGGATTTTGACTTCTTATTTTAGGCCTCTATCTCATTGCCATACAGGCTTTTTTTTATTATACTTATTATATGGACTTAAAATCACTATACGCAGAAATATTAAATGAGCATAACCTGAACCCCAGCCACAAGGGAGTTATGGAAAACCCCACTTTTACCCTTCAGGGGGTAAATCCTTCCTGCGGAGATAACATTTATCTTCAGCTCAAGGTGGATGAAAAGGGAATTATTACTGAAGGCAGTTTTAACGGTTCCGGCTGTGCAGTAAGTCAGGCCAGTGTAGATATGATGCTGGATGATATAATCGGTAAACCCAAAGAAGAAGCCTTAAAACTTTCGTCTCTTTTTACAGACATGATTCATGGAAAAGTTACTGATGATTCAGAACTTGAAGAACTTGATGAAGCGGCTGCCTTAAAGAACATTAGTTTTATGCCTGCCAGGGTTAAATGTGCAGTTTTAGGCTGGCACACCATGGAAGAAATGTTAAAGAGCGGTGCCCAGACTGCAGGCGCAAGCCTTGAACACTGCAGTACAGAGTAGACACTTCTAACAGACGGGCGGGAATGATTTCTAAAAAGACTCTTTCAAACAACATTACTTTTGTTTCTCATTATCTGGAAAACGCAAGTTCCTGTGCCATTGGTTTTTACTTTTCTGTCGGAAGCAGAATGGAAGGAGAGGGAGAGCATGGTATCTCTCATTTTACAGAACACCTGCTTTTTAAAGGAACTCTCAGCCGGACTACCCACGACATTGCCTGTACTTTTGACAGACTGGGCGGTATGGTAAATGCCTTTACAGAAAAAGATACTGTCTGCGCATACTCAGTTGTACCTGCCCTGGATGCATCTCCCCTTACGGCACTGGATCTTCTCTGTGACATGAGTGAAAACTGTATTTTCCCGGCAGAAGAAATTGAAAGGGAAAGGGCAGTTGTGCTGAACGAAATATTTTCTGTGGAAGATGATGCAGAAGAAAGTGCCCTTGAAGAAGCTGCCCGTTTGGTCTGGAAAAATCAGAGTCTGTCCCGCAGCATTACCGGAAGTCAGAAAGAAGTATCAGCCCTTAAACGGGAAGACATTATCCGCTGGTATGAAAAATATTTTAAGACGGGGGAACTGCTTGTTATTGCAACAGGTAAGTTTGATCCTTTACTTTTTGAAGAAAGACTTATTAAACTTCCCCTTCACAAAAAAGCCCTGGCATACCCTCAGGAACTGCATGACAAAAATGTAAATTACTGGACAAAGGGAACTCTTTTTGCAAAGGCAAAGTTTACCCAGTGCCAGCTATATACGCTTTATCCTTTTTCCATGCCCATATCCTATGCCGATTACTGCACGCTTCTGGTCTTTAATTCCCTGATGGGAGAGAGCATGTCCAGCCGGCTCTTTGAAAGCCTCCGTGAAAAAAGCGGACTCTGTTATTCAGTTTACAGTTTTTTTTCCTGCTACGAAGATACTGCTTTCTGGGCAGTTTTTGTTTCCTGTGAAAGGAAAAATGTTCTGGCTGTAGTTTCTAAACTAAAAAAAGAAATTGAGTCTGTAAAAGAAAATATCAGTGACGGGGAAATTGAAGCCGCCAAAGCACATATTCTCGGAGAAGAATTCCTCGGCGGAACAGATACCGAATTTTTGCTAAGAAGACACCAGAGGCATCTTGCCATGGGCTTTTCAATTAAGGAAACAGAAGAGATTCTTTCCTGTATACGCAGTGTAAGAAAAAATGATATTATAAATCTTGTAAATAAACTTCTTGCAGAAGAAAACAGGACTTTCCTCTCATACGGTCCCTCACTTCCTGCAAAAGTAAAAAAGGAATGTTTATGAACGAAGTAGCAGTTAAAATCAAGGCTGAAAAGGGAGCCCTCATTCCCCAGTACAAAACAAAAGGTGCTGCAGGTGCAGATGTCTGTGCTTTTCTTAAAGAGAGTGAAGTAATTCTTCGCCCAGGAGAGAGAGTTTTAGTTCCTACCGGTCTTTATTTTGAAATTCCTGAAGGTTATGAAATTCAGGTTCGCCCCAGAAGCGGACTCGCATTTAAAAACGGAGTTACGGTTTTAAATACCCCCGGAACAATTGACAGTGATTACCGCGGTGAACTAAAAGTTCTTCTAATCAATTTAGGAAGTGAAGATTTTAAAATTTCCTCTGGCGACAGAATTGCCCAGATTATTCTTGCTCCGGTAACACAGGCTTCTTTTGTAGAAAGCAATGAACTTTCAGGAACTGAACGCGGGGCCGGTGGTTTTGGCAGTACAGGGGTGTAAGTAAAGAAACTCTATGCTGGAAAAAATACTTGCCTTTGCAGAAAAAATATTTTCTCGTTTTAAAGCTCCTCCAAAGCTAAGGGAGCATGTGCTTACAAAATACATTGCAAAAGAATTGTTTCTTTATTTTTTAATCTGCTTTCTCTTTTTCTTCGTGGTGTTTTTTGTAAACCAGATTCTGCTTCTTGCAGAAACAATTTTAAAAAAGCGTGTTCCGGTTTTTTCTGTCATAAGGCTCATATGGTATTGTCTTCCTGCTATTGTTGCCCAGTCAGCCCCCTTTGCAACACTGGTCGGTTTTCTCATGTGCCTGGGGCGTCTTGTTACGGACAATGAAGTGCTTATTCTCCGTGCGTCCGGTCTCCGTTACTCGGTCATACTCGTTCCTGTTGTGATAATGGGACTTGCCATAAGTGTTTTTAGTTTTGTAATGAACGATTATTTTCTGCCGCTGGGAACCCTTAATTACAACAAGCTTTACAGGCAGATTATTGTTTCAAACCCCGCAGTGGAAATGGAAAGCCATTCCATAAAACGCATGAACGATTCAACCCTGGTCATCGGTGACGTAACAAAAGAATCTGTTAGTGACCTTGTGTTTTTTGACAATCAGAAAAACTCCGGCCAGAGAATTATTATTTCCGGAAAAACAGATGTTGAAAAAGCAGTAAGCCCAGGTGTACTTATGCGCCTTAACATGGACGATGCCTTTGTAATCATGCTTAACAACAAAAACCGCAGTGATTATGATGTAATGGATTCTCAGGAACTTACCCTTAATGTTTTTGAAGATTCAATAATTGCAAGTACCGGCGGAACTTCTCCGCGTGAAATGACCAGCTACGACCTTTGGAAAAAAATCAAGAAGATGAAAAAACAGGGAAACTCCAGTACAAAGCAGCTTAACACCTATGACCTTGAGTTTAATAAAAAGTTTTCCATTCCCTTTGGTTCCATCTTTTTTGCACTTTTAGCATTCCCCTTAGCCCTTGTGTTCGGTAAAAAAGACGGACAGACTCTGGGACTGATTTTTGGAATCGTAATTTCCGTTCTCTACTGGGCGGCAACAATTATCGGACAGATATTCGGTTTGCGCGGCGGCTATAACGGTTTCTGGATGATGTGG
>JAEEKM010000140.1 GCA_016282455.1 Treponema sp.
CGCAAGTATTTTATTAAGTTTCATAATTGTAAAACTCCTTAAAAAGTTTTTTTGGACGGCACTCGTTTTACCAGGTTACATTCCCTTCATAAAACACCCCGCCGCACTGGGGTCCGGGCTTTTCGCGGTTTCATTCTGCCAGGGCAGAACGCTTCGCGCCGCTACAATCCCGCGTAAATTACAACGAAGTTCCCCGCGTAGGTTTCCCTATTCCTTACTCGATTGCAGCAACCTGTTCTGCAGTAAGGGCAGTTGAATAAACCTTGATGTTGGCAATGTAATTGCCTGCATCAACAAAACCAGCTTTCCACCAGCTTGTACCAACAGAAATACCAATTGTATCTGCAAACTCTGTAAGGAAAGTATTTACGCTTTCCCAAGTTGCATTTACACCACCTGTATAACCCACAATTGCCGAGGTATCAACTGCAACACCATCTTTGTAATAAGTAATGGTTCCATCAGTTGCGACAGTAACAGTTACCTGTGTCCATGTCTGAGCGGCAACTGTAAGAGCACCTGCTCCCTCATTTCCAATTGACTCAAAGAATCCGTCTGAATTGTAGCGGATATTTCCATTCTCAAAAATAGAAAGGAAGCCACCATCAGCTGTATTTCCCTTCTTAAAGAATGAAAGAATTCCGTCAAACTGAGCACCTGCTGTCATGTATACATCAGCAGAAAGAGTAAATCCGGTAAGAGTTTTTCCTTTCAGAGGGTTTTCCCATGAAATTGTTCCAGCCTCGTTAAATGTAGCAGCGGCTGCCATGTATTTGTTACAATCAATGGCATCAGTTTTTTCAGCCAGAGTCTCATCGCGGATTGTTGTCAGTACATAAGGATCATTTGCTGTTCCCGTACCAGAAACATCATTTCCAGGAATAGCAAGTTCTGCAAGTTCAAATGCTTTGGTAATTGTTGCTTTTACCTCGGCGGTGGTTGAATCATCAAGAAGAAGAAGGGCAAGGTCATCTTTACAAAGATTTACAAGAGCTGTAATTGCATCATTACTTGTATTAAGAGATGACATCAGATCTGCCAGTTCAGTTACAGTTGCATAAGGGCTTGCAGAACCATGTTTAAGTCCGGCAACAATAGAAAGATCAGACATACCAAGTTCTACCTGGTTAAACACACAGGTACCTGCACTTACGCTCTCAAAGAAAGCGTTTGTAAACTCGGCCATGTTTCCGCCAAGAACATTCTCACCATAGAGAATCCAGGCGTCGTCATCAAGGTAGTAAGCAACAGCCTCTTTTGCAAACTCAATGCTGATCTTGTGAGAAGCACCCTGGGCTGAATTCCATGCAAGTCCATTATAAAGTGTAGCGCCGGTAATTGTAGGGTAAGCATTCTTTCCCTTGATTTTCAGATCGCCGTTGGTTGTGTTATATGGATCAAGGTTAGGAATTGTAACATAAATGTTCTCTTCTGTAGCAAGAATAAGGCTTGTCCAGTCAGTAGTAGAGCCCATATTACCATCAAAAGTAAATTCAACAGAAAGGCCTGTACTTGAATCAACTGCAAATGGTGGCAGTGTAATCTTTCCTACAGAACCACTCTTTGTGATTGTGTTTGCAACACTGGTATCCCAGCCTTCGTATGCAGCAGCAGTTTTTGCCGCAGCAATAGCAGCTGTGTCAACAACATCGGTAACATCAGTCAGTGCATCGCACCCCATAAGAGCGATGGCAGCAGCACCTGCAACCATTCCCAAAATGAACTTAGTCTTTTTCATGTTCATTTTTCCTCCTTCAATGAACTTTTTACGACTTTCGTCTGTTATATATCAACTTTTATAGTTGAAATCCAAAACAAGGCGACAGGCTGTCAGTACAAAAATTGGCTGATATTCAGTTGGACACTGATTTTTCAAACAATTTTCGTAACTTTTTCCCCCTATCTTGTTTTATGCTAAACCCACTTTTTTAATCTGTCAACAATTATTTTTGATTTTATTTGATATAAATCAACTTTAATTGAGTGTATCAATAAAAAACATGAAAACATGCCCCTTTCTGACTGTCTTTTAAGCTTTCAGGGGCGAAAATAATGATTTTTTAAGACGATTTTAAGTTAAATATCAAATATAGCCGATTTTTAATAAAAACACCGGTAAAAAACTCTGTTTAGAATGCGTTTTTGTATCAAATTTTATTGATTTTATATTTTCAGCAGAATACCTGGTCAAATTCTGTCAGACTCATATTCAGCACCTCAATCTTCCCAATATAACTACTATAATATACAACGACTTACACTTTTTGTTAAACGAAAGAGATTTTACCTCCATGTAAAATCTCTTTTCTGCGAGTTTGTAAAGAAGGCCTCATTTCGATTTATATCTACATCATAAATATAAATTGCCTCGGAACCGGGGTTGCACCACTCAGCAACAAAACTTTGAACAACTTTTAGAGAAAAAAATAATTTTTCTTACCCCAGTTGGCGTAAAACCGGAAGGAAAAGCCTGTCCGCCGCCTCTTTTACTTCTTCGAGTGCCTCTTCACTTTCATGGTCTGCATAATGGGCCAGCATAGAAAGACTTTTGTGCCCCGTTACAAGCTGCAGTTTCCGTCCGCTCACGTCAGAATCAGAAAGCATACTGGCAAAAAAATGCCTCCAGCTGTGAAAGGTAACCTTCTTTGCATCCGGAATATTCATCTGGCAGAGCACTTTATGCAAATCTTCATTCCAGTAGCGAGTTTCAGAAGGATGATTTTTTGTGTGCCCCCAGAAAACAAAGTCGTCATCATCCTGCCCGAAAGGATTTGTACACGCCTGTTCCCGTAGCAGTTTCATAAGAGTGTCATTTACCTTAATACGCCGGGTACATTCATTTTTAGGAAGTTTAAGTCCGTCACTCCGCGCCCAGTTGTGGTTAACATGAATTTCCCCCTGCCCAAGGTCTCCTATCTGCAAAGCCTGAACCTCACCGATTCGCATTCCCGTGCACATGGCAGTAAGATTTGCAAGCATGGAAGACCTGTGTTTCCATGAAAAAGAAAAAGCCTCAACTGCCTCATTATAGGAAAGCACCTTTCGTTTTTCTGCCCTCACCCTGCACTGCATGATTCCGCTCACACAGTCTGTCTGAATGAGCATATTCCTGTAAGCCCACTTAAGTGCAGTAGTTGCAGACCTCATTACCTGATTCACAGTCTCC
>JAEEKM010000012.1 GCA_016282455.1 Treponema sp.
AAAAATGGAAAGGTGTGACAGGTATTCTCCTTACACAGCCACAAAGAAAATCGTCACACCTTCCCTTTCTTTTGGGAGAGGGCATGACCTTTGAACAGACGGTGATGCATGTTGCGGCGCCTGCATTGTGAGGAATAAAAAGTGCCTGTCTGTTTTCTTTTACGGCCGAAAGGGCAAAAGACGAAATAAAAAAAATTAAGGCATGGAATTCCCAGCTTTGTTCCTGTGGAAAAGAGATTCGGGTTCTTTGTCCGTCAAGTCAGTTAAGGCTCTTTTTTATTTACGATAAAGATTTACTTACCAGTCTCCTGTCTAATCCCGGAGAACGGACATATCTCTTAAAAAAAGGTTTCCCTCTGGAGTCAGGTTTTGATGCGGTTCTTGCAGAACTTTTTCACCGGCTTGCAAAAAGCAGTTCGGCTTCTTTCCCGCATGAAGTGGGACTTTTCTTAGGTTACCCCCTGGAAGATGTAATTGCCTTTGAAGAGGGGAAGAAAAGTAAATACACCGGAAGCTGGCAGGTTTACGGAGATGTTTCTGCTGCTGTAAAGCGCATGGAAAGTTACAGGGAATGTTCTCGCTGCTGCTGTGAGCTTTTGAACAGGGGGCTCAATGTTCCCTACATTTCACAAAATTATTTCAGGCTAAAAAAAATCTATTTAAAGGAGGCTTGTTAAATGAAAAAAGCAATCGTTTATGCAAGTACAACTGGTAACACCGAAGCAATGGCAAATGCTGTTGTGGAGGGAGCAAAGGCTTCTGGTGCAGAAGTATATGTGAGCACTGCAGATTCTGCGGATGAAGCCGCTGTTCTTGCAAGTGATGTGATTATTCTGGGAAGTCCTGCAATGGGAGATGAAGTGCTTGAAGACAGCATGGAAGATTTCTTTGCAAAAATTGAAGGAAGTCTTTCCGGAAAAAAAGTTGCAGTTTTCGGTTCCTACGACTGGGGTGACGGTCAGTGGCTCCGTGACTGGGCAGACCGCATTACCAGTGCAGGGGCAAGTGTAATTAACGGAGAGGCGCTTAAAGGTCATCTTGAACCTGATGCAGACTGTCTTGAAGAATGCAAAAAATTAGGAGGGGCTGCTTAGAATTTTTATATCGTTTACAGTTTTTTAAGTTCGCGTGCGTTTTACCCGCTTTTCTGTGTGTTACACGGGAGGGCGGGTGTTTTTTATCTGACCGCATATTTTTATTCACAAAAAAAACGCCCTCCTTCCCCAAGAAGAAGAGCGTCTTTTCATAAGGCCGATTGGAAAATCAACTAGAAGGTAGGCCAGCCGCTTACAGTTTTTATGTCACGAATTGCAAGGGTTGCAGTTCCTGAATTGTAACTGTCGTAATAGTGGTAAGCCATTGCGGTGCTTCCTGATGCAGTTGTGAAGATGCACTGACCGCCGGGACCAATCTGTCTTCCGCTTGAAGAAGCAAGAACTGTTCCGCCTCCGTCAAGAAGTGAAACTCCGTTTTTGTCTACATAAGGACCAGTGATGCTCTTAGATCTTCCGTAACGGATGTTGTAGGTTGAACTTGTTCCTGCGCAGCATTTGTCAAAAGAAGCAAAGAGGTAGTAGTAGCCGTTTCCTCTGTTCCAGATGCAGGCACCTTCGATTGCGTTTGAAGAAAGGTCGCGGTCTGCAATCTGAATTGCACTCTGGTTTGGTTTCATAGTGCTTGAAGAAAGACGTACAATCCAGATTCCGTCATACCATGAACCGAAGGTTAGGTAAGGAGTTCCGTTGTAAACAAAAGACGGATCAATGCAGTTGTATTTGCTGCTTGAGGTTGAGCGGATTACAAGTCCCTTATCTACCCAGTCGCCTTTTAAGATGCTTGTACACTGCATGAGACCGATGCAGGAAACATTGCTTCCGAAGGTTGAAACTGAATAGTAGAGATTGTATTTTCCGTTGTAGTAGGAAATATCCGGAGCCCAGATGTTAAAGTCTGTTTTGGAAGGAACGTAAGTTGACCACCATGAGGGGGCAGAAGCAAAAACTTGTGTTCCCTGGTACCAGGTTTTTCCGTCGCTTGAATATTTCACTCCGATTCCATCTGCAGTGTAGAACATCCAGTAAAGTCCGTCTGCATAGATGATGGAAGGATCGTGGGTGAAAGTACTTCCTCCGATTGACCAGCTGGAGCGGGATGAATCACTTTCTGTGATAGCATCCGTTTCCACTGTGTCAACTGCCAGATTGTTGTTGCAGCCGGAAAGGACTACAGCAAACGCCAGTAGAACTAAGCTTGTCCCCAAGAACTTTTTCATAAGATTTCCTCCTTATTTGTAATCTTTATGAAGATCATTTCTTATGCAAAGTATGGGGGCACTTTATTATTTACGCAAGTAAAAAATAAAATAAAAGTTTTTTATTTTTAGTAAATTTTTCAGAGATTTTTGTTCCAAAAATTAAGCCATACCCCCAGGTGGTATAAATAATCATCCTTGAAAACTTTAGTATTATCAAGGCAGAAATAATTTATAAATTTAGATTTAGGGAGGGTATTTTTATCTTCTGCAATCTCGTAAGAATTTTGAAGAATTTTTTCTGCGTCATTTTTTAAGTTTATTTTAATATCAGATTTACTGGTGACAGTAAGGGCCGGAACAAAGCGAAACTGCCATTTAAAAGTGTCATCCTCTGTTTTTTCGGAGTATGCGGCAATCTGCTTAAAGAAGGCTTCATCGTCATTGGGGAAAGATTTTATTTCTCCAAGAATTAAAAGCATGGAAATGTATTCTGCAATCTTTTTTTCATTCGGGTCAATGAGCCAGGAGTTTCTGTCTTCATTGCAGGAAGCAAAGTAGGCATAGGCACTTTCGTATTCAATTCCTTCTA
>JAEEKM010000141.1 GCA_016282455.1 Treponema sp.
ATTGCGGCTCAGGCAGAAATTGGTGTGGCATCCCTTTACCGCTATTTTTCTACAAAAGAAGATTTAGCAATTGAGTGTGCCATCTACGCATGGAAATCAGAAGAAGAAATTTTCAGCGATATTTTTTCTTCCCCTGATTATGATGATTTAAGCGGATACGAGCAGATGAAAATTCTCCTTGGCATTTTCCCCAGGGTTCTTACAACACAGGAGTCTTTTTTCCGCTTTGTATATTATTTTGATTCCTTTGTTAAACGGCAGAAGGTTTCTCTTGAAAGACTTACTTCTTACGAAGGAACCATTAACGGGCTTAAGGCTATTGTCATCCGCTCGTTAAAAAAAGGACGTGAAGACGGTTCCATCACTTACGGCAAAAGTAAGAACGAGGTTATTGCAAATGCCAGCGATGATGAAATCTACTTTACTTACATGCATTCTCTGTTTGCCCTTGCACAGAAACTTTCCCTCTCCGGAGAAATGCTCTACATGGACAAACTGGTTCCTGCTACAAGACAGGTGGAGCTTTTGATTAACGTAATGCTCAACGCTTTGCGCTAAATATAAAATTGTTTGTTTTCCTAAGGAGGAAAAGATGGAAACACAAAGCAAACTGGGACTGAAGGGAAAAATTTCCTACGGTCTGGGTGCAGTTGGAAAAGATATGGTTTACATGCTTTCTGCAAGCTATATCTTGTACTACTTCCAGGACATTATGGGAGTGAGTGCGTGGGCAATGGGAATTATTCTTCTTGCCGCACGTGTGTTTGATGCTTTTAATGACCCTATCATGGGTGTGATTGTTTCAAAGACAAAGACCCGCTGGGGTAAGTTCAGACCCTGGCTTCTTATTGGAACCCTTACAAATGCCGTAATTCTTTACATGATGTTTGCTGCTCCTCCAAGCCTTGATGCTGGCGGAATGGTTGCATACGCTGCAGTTACCTACATTCTCTGGGGCGTTACCTACACCATGATGGACATTCCCTACTGGTCAATGATTCCTGCCTTTACACAGAGCGGTAAAGAACGCGAAGGACTTTCTGCTTTTGCACGTTCTGCAGCAGGTGTGGGTTCTGCCCTTATTTCTATCGTTACAATCATGACCGTTTCTGCAATCGGTGTTTCCTTAAGTCCGGATGCTCCCGCTTACAAAGAAGCAAATGCTAAAGTTGCAAACATTCAGAAAGCACAGGCTGACTTGATTTCTGAAATGAAGGCCGGTCTTAACGGTGAACATGACAATGAAGTAGATCTCTTTGTTGTTGATGCCCAGCACAGTTTTGATTTCCCCATTCAGCTTAAAACAGAAATGGATCTGTTAAAAGCAGTGCGCACACCAAAGATGATTGAACGCTCTCAGAATAAAATTCTTGAACTCGAAGAAGCCATTAAAAATCTTAAGGTGAGCATGGCAGAGACCGAAGAAAAATTTGTTTCCATGGGGCTTACCCACGAGCAGTGTCAGGGAGTTTCTGCAAACATAAATGCACTTGCCCAGGCACAGGCAGAACTTGTTAAGGCAAAGGTTCCTGTTGACAGAATCGGCTTTAAGTGGTTCTCACTCGGAGTTGCCATTCTCTTTGTTCTCTTTACAGTAATCATGTGTTTCTGCATTAAGGAAAAATCAACCGTGGACATGAAGACTGCTTCAATCGGCGACATGTTCAAGGCCCTTATTCAGAATGATCAGGCAGTTACAATTGTGGTTGCAATCGTCTGTATTAACACAGCCCTTTACATTACAAGTAACCTGGTCATCTACTTCTTTAAGTATGACTTTAGCCCGGCTTTCTGGGAAACTAACTATTCTCTTTTCCAGACCTTTAGCGGTGGTTTCCAGATTCTTGCCATGATGCTTTTGTTCCCCCTCTTAAGAAAGTTTATGAATACTATGAAGGTCTTCTACACCTGCTTCTTTATGGCAATGGCAGGTTATGTAATTCTTCTTTGCATTTCCTTTACTAATTCTTCAAACTTCCTTCTGCTTATTCCTTCTGCATTCCTTATCATGAGTGCAATCGGTATGCTGAACGTTGTGGTAACAATCTTCCTTGCAAACACTGTGGACTACGGTGAACTTAAAAACAAACGCCGTGACGAAGCTGTTATTTTCAGTATGCAGACTTTTGTGGTTAAACTTGCCTCTGGTCTTTCTGCAATGATTGCCGGCGTGATTCTTTCTGTCTGCCACATTAACAAGGATGCACTTGTTGGAACAAAACTTCCCGCTCTTTCAAGCATCGGACTGCGCATGTGCATGACAATAATTCCTATGCTGGTTCTTATTGTGGGTATGCTGGTCTTTAAGAAACACTACATTCTTACTGACAAGAAAGTAGAAGAAATTGCAGGTGAAATTAAAGCCCGTAATTCTAACTAACTAAACGCACTTCGTGCTCCAGTCGAAATGACAGGGGCGCGGAGTGCTTTTTTTTATAAAAACAATTAATTATCCATTCTAAACCTTGCTTTTTAATTCCATCATTACTATATTTTAAATATGTCTGTAATTGGAAAACTCATGGACGGACTTGAGCGCAAGTACAAGGTGTGCTCCCTTTTAAGTCCCCTTACCATGGCAGGAGAAGTCTTTCTTGAAATTGTAATCCCCCTCCTCATGGCAAAAATAATTGATGTCGGCATCGAAAACAGAAATCTTCCCTACGTGCTTGGCGTGGGCGGAATAATGATTCTTTTTTCACTCCTTTCACTTTCCTGTGGTGCCTTGGGCGGTCGTTTTGCCGCAGTTGCATCCCTTGGTTTTGCAAGAAACTTAAGGCGCCGTCTCTTTTCTAAAGTGCAGGATTTTTCCTTTGGCAATGTGGATCATTTTTCATCATCTTCCCTAGTGACCCGATTAACAACTGATGTAACAAATGTTCAGAATACCTATCAGATGGTAATCCGCATGTGTGTGAGGGCTCCTTTCATGCTGGTAAGCGGAACCGTTATGGCCTGCATCATAAACCTGCGGCTTTCAGTTGTGTTCTTTGTTGTAATGCCGGTCATTATAATTGCACTGGTCATCATGGGCTTTACCGCATACCCCCGCTTTAAGGTAATGCTCTCTCACTACGACACAATGAACAATACTGTTCAGGAAAACCTTACTGCAATCCGTGTTGTAAAAAGTTATGTACGAGAAGACCACGAAAACGAAAAGTTCCGTAAAGCCGCAGAAGCCGTCCGCAGTGCACAGGTGAGGGCAGAAAAACTTGTCATCCTTGGACTCCCTTTCATGCAGCTGATGATTTACGGCTGCCTTATTGCCGTCATGTGGTTTGGCGGAAGACTTGTTGTTTCAGGTTCTTTAAAAACCGGCGAACTTGTAAGTTTCATTACCTACATCACGCAGATTCTCATGTCTCTCATGATGCTTTCCATGGTCTTTATTACAATCGTTCTTTCCCGTGCAAGTATTACCCGCATTGTGGAAGTTCTTGACGAAGTGCCGGAAATTAAAAACTCATCAGACCAAAGTTCTGCTCTTCTTACAAAAGTAGAAGATGGTTCCATTGATTTTGAAAACGTAGATTTCAGTTATCTTGGCGACAGTGAAAATACTGTACTTACTGACATCAATCTTCACATAGACAGCGGTGCCATGGTTGGTATTATCGGTGGTACAGGTTCTTCTAAAACAACTCTTGTTTCCCTCATTCCCCGCCTCTACGACACCCTTCATGGGACTGTAAAAGTCGGCGGCCACAATGTAAAAGAATACGATGTTGCTTCGCTTAGGGAAAGTGTTGCCATGGTTTTGCAGAAGAATGTGCTCTTTAGCGGCAGCATAAAAGAAAATCTTCTCTGGGGTAACGAAAATGCTTCTGACAGTGAAATTGTAAATGCCTGTATTGCTTCTGACGCAGATTGTTTCATTAAATCTTTCCCCAACGGTTATGATACTGAACTGGGGCAGGGGGGCGTAAATCTTTCAGGCGGACAGAAACAGCGGCTTTGCATTGCACGTGCACTTTTAAAAAATCCCAAGATTCTCATTCTTGATGATTCCACAAGTGCCTGCGATACAGCAACAGATGCCCGCATCAGGGAAGCCCTAAGAAAGACTCTTCCTCAGACTACAAAACTCATTATTGCACAGAGAATAAAATCCGTTCAGGATGCAGACCTTATTTTTGTTATGGATAACGGCCGCATTAACGGAGTTGGAACCCACAGTCAGCTTCTTGAAAATAATGCCATCTACAAAGAAGTGTGGGAATCACAACACTGATTTTTTAGGAGAAATATAAAATGCCAAAGACCAAAGGTATGGCCCGCCCAAAAAATGCAGGCAAGACAATACTCAGGCTGCTCTCATATATTGGAAGTTACAAACCTCTTCTGCTTATAGTTTTATTTGCAGTTCTTATTTCTGCGGGGGCTGGTGTTGCGGGTGACTCCCTCATTAAACCTGCCATTAACGATTACATTCTTCCGCTTTTTAAAAGGGCATCTTCCGGAGAAACTCTTGTTTTTGCAGACTTCATTCCCTTCCTGCGCCTTATTCTTATTGCCATGGGAGTGTTTGTTCTTGGAGCTTTTGCTTCCTGGCTTAATGCAAGAATCATGCTTCACATTTCAACAAAAACCCTTTACCGCATCCGTACAGACTTGTTCGCTGCAATGGAAGAACTTCCCCTCAGATTTTTTGATTCAAAGACTCACGGAGAACTGATGAGCCTTTACACAAATGACACGGACACTCTGCGTGATATGCTCAGTCAGAGTATACCCCAGCTTTTTTCAAGCATTGTAAGTGTGATTGCAGTTTTTGTAATGATGCTTGTGGTAAGTTCCGTACTTCCTCTTGTGATGCTTCTGACAATTGCACTTATGGTTTTTATTGCAGGAAAAGTCGGTAAAAAAAGTGCTGTCTCTTTCCGTGCCCAGCAGGATGCAATTGGCAAAGTGAACGGTTACA
>JAEEKM010000142.1 GCA_016282455.1 Treponema sp.
ACTGCATTTCTTTTTTCATATAATACCCACACTTAATCGCTCGATTAACTCAGTGGTAGAGTGCTACCTTCACACGGTAGAAGTCACTAGTTCGAATCTAGTATCGAGCACTATTCTCTTTATTTTTCAAAACAAGTATGCTACAATACATGATATGCTCAAGGAGGCATTTCATGAAAAAAATTGTTACCGCATCTTCTAACCCCCGTGTAATTGATACAATCAAAAAAGCATGTTCAAAAAGCGGTTCATTTTTCACAGAGTCTGTTTTTAACGAAACTGAAGCAATCATTAGTTTTATTCAATACGAACTTCCGGAAATAAAAGTCATTGACTTTACTTCACCAGATATTGATGCACCAAGAATTCTTTCTGCCGTAAGGGAAGACTCCTGGCTGCACTTTGGCGGAATCATTGCAGTCTGCAAGGACCGCGATCAGGTAAAAGAACTTGAAGACCTTAAAGACGGAAACATTCTTGTTGCAATGAAGATTGAAGACTTTGAACTTCACTTTGAACGGCTTCTGCGTATTCTGCGCAAGAACCAGCAGTTCCTTTACACACGGGGAATGCAGGACATGATTGGAGGCGAAGAACAGGGCTCCTTCGAATGTGGAAACGACCCAATGGACCTGCGCTTCTACACAAACTTTCTTGTAAGCTACCTTTACAACACAAACCGCATTTCCGACGATGACCGCGTAAGCCTGCAGATGATTCTGATGGAACTTCTTGCAAACGCAGTTGAACACGGAAACCTCAACATCACTTACGAAGAAAAAAGTGAGTGGCTCAAACAGGGCGGCGACATTCTTTCCCTCATTCAAAAGCGGAGTGAAATGGAAGAATACAAAAACCGCCACGTGCACATTTCATATCTTATTAAGAGCAATGCATCTGCTTTCCGAATCAGAGACGACGGTGACGGATTTGACTGGAAGAGTGCAATGGAAAAAAAATCAGAAACAGGCAACAACGGACGAGGCATCATGCTTACCCGTCAGTGCGTAAAAAAACTTGAGTACAACGAAAAAGGAAATCAGGTTACCTTCTCCATTGCAAACCGCACAAACTCCGTAAACATGGTTCCACGCATTATGGAAGGCTTTGACATTCTTGAGTATCATGACAAGGATGTGGTCTTCCGCCAGGATGAACTTTCCAACGACCTCTTCTTTGTGGTGTCCGGAAAATTTGCAGTTTACACAAACAATGAGTTTACCACCATGCTTTCCACAAACGACATTTTTATCGGAGACATGGCATTCCTTTTGAACGACCGCAGAACTTCTACTGTTGTTGCAATCGGTGACTGTAAGCTCATCAAAGTTCCAAAGAAGGCATTCCTCTCGCTCATAAGAACAAACCCCCACTACGGAATTTTCTTGAGCAGGCTTCTTGCACAGAGACTGGTGCTTCAGACACAGACAAGTTACGTGATTCAGCAGAAACTTAACGAAGTGCAGTCTGTAATAAAAACCGCTTCGTCAATTTAGGCAGAAGAAATGTCCCTTAACTGTAACGAACTTAACCTCATTCTCTCTGAACTGGACTTACAGGGTTCTTTCATTCAGGAAATTGTACAGCCAGGTTTTGACACGCTTGCCTTCAGAATCATCCGTCACGGAGAACTTAAAAATCTTCTTATCTGTACAGGTGCTTCTGTCTGCAGGATGAACTTTACTTCGCAGAAGATTACAAAGAACACAAAGCCCCTGCGCTTTCATGAATTCTTGCGTTCAAGAATACAGGGCATGAGGATTAACTCCTGTGAGCAGCTGGGACTTGACCGCATTGTTAAACTGGACGTTTCCACCTGGAAAGAAAAACTTTTCATTTACATAAGGCTCTGGTCCGGAGCCGCAAACGTAATTGTTACGGACGAAGAAGGAACAATCCTTGACTGCATGTACCGCCGCCCTAAAAAAAAGGAGATGAGCGGAGAGCATTTTTGTCCCGAAGGAAAAGTTCTTTCAGACGAAGAAAAAGAGGAACTTCTAAAAAAGTTTCCTCCCAGAGATTTTTCAGAAATTGAAGGAAGTTACAACGAAAAAGTTGATGCCTATTACTCAGAGCACGCCTCTTCCCTCTCCCGTGAAAGTCTTCTCTTACAGGCAGAAAAATGGTACAACGTCCGCCACAGCAAAATGGAAGCGGCATTGAAACGCCTTCTTGAAAAAGAAAAAAACTTTGAGTCATCCCAAAAACTCCGTCACACGGGAGACCTCATTCTTTCTTTCCAGCAGAATATTTCTTCTGACAGAACATACCTTGACTGCACTGATTATGAAAGCGGCGAAGAAGTGCACATTCTTCTTGACCCCAAAAAGTCTGTCCAGGAAAATGCCTCTTATTATTACGAGCAGTACAAAAAAGCACAGTCCGGTATGGAAGACCTGATGCATGACATAAATCTTGCGAAGAAAAAACTTTCCCAGCTGGAAGAAATGTACCAGGCAATGCTTGCAGAAAAAAGTGTCATTAAACTCGAACAGCTTCTGCGAAGGGATTCCACTCCAAAACAAAAGGAAGAAAAAGCACATCCGGGGCTTCACTACGAAGTGGACGGATGGACAATTATTGTTGGCCGCACCGCAAGTGAAAATGATGACTTACTCCGACACACGGTAAAAGGTCCGGACATGTGGCTTCACACAAGAGATTACGCAGGCGGATATGTCTTTATTAAGGCACGCAAAAACAAAACCGTTCCGCTTGAAATACTGGTGCTTGCAGGAAACCTTGCAGTCTACCACTCAAAGGCAAGACAGAACGGAGAGGCAGATTTATACTACACTCAGGTAAAATATCTGCGCCGTGCAAAAAACGGTCCCAAGGGGCTTGTAATTCCAACTCAGGAAAAAAATCTTTTCATAAAACTTGACCAGGCAAAACTCCGCTCTCTGGAAGAATAGTTAAGTCAGCTTCCTTCCACAATGCGGAGAATGGCACTTCCAAAGTGCTCGGCTTTGGCTTCTCCAATTCCATAGCAGTCTAAAAGTTCACTGCGGCTTGAAGGCTTTTTTCTTGCAATGTCAAAGAGTGTTTTATCTCCGAAGATAACGTAAGGGGCCACATTTTCTTCGTCAGAAACTTTTCTTCTCCATGCTCTGAGTTCTGTTGCAATGCGCTCGCTTTCTTCATCTGTAAGGAGATTGGTCTTTGCAAGACTGGTATCAAAACGGGACTGCTTTGAAAAGTTCACCGGCAGATGAATTTCACTTCTGTTTTTGAGGGCTCTGTAACCTGTGTCAGTAACGCAGAGAACATTGTGTTCTTCACTTGCTTCAACATAGCCAGCACTCAAGAGGCATTCTCCCAGTTCCTTCCAGTGACTTTTTGAAAGTTCTTTTCCAATGCCCCAGGTGCTGAGTTCCTCGTGGTGATTTTCAAGAATGCGTTTACTGCGGGAGCCCATAAGAACATCTATTATGTAAGAAGAACCAAACCTTTCTTTTGTGCGCAGAATACAGGACATGTATTTTTGTGCGGGAATGGTAACGTCTTCTTCGTTCACCGGACCATAACGGCAGATATCACAGCAGCAGTCCTTTGCCTCCCTGTCATCTGCTTCCTCGTAGTTTTCACCAAAATAGGAAAGCAAAGTTTTACGCCTGCACTCGCGGGATTCAGAAAAAGAAATCATTCCCTGCAAAAGTTTTTCTGCCTGTTCGGGGTCTGCACTTTCTTCAAAAAAGAAACGGATTTTTTTTATGTCATTGGAACTGTAAAGAAGAAGAGCCTGGGCAGGAAGACCGTCACGTCCGGCCCGACCAATTTCCTGGTAGTACTGTTCAATGCTTTTGGGCATATCACAGTGTATGACAAAACGGACATCAGGTTTATTTATTCCCATTCCAAAGGCAAGGGTTGCAACCATAACATCAGCCTTGTCTTTTATAAAAAGGTTTTGATTTTTTCTTCGCTCTTCGTCACTCAAACCTGCATGATAGTTTAAGGCATTAAAGCCAAGACTTTGTAATTTTGCACAGAGAGAATCTGTCTGCCTTCTGGAAAAACAGTAGATTATGCCGCTCTCCCCCTTGTGGTCAGAAAGAAAAGCTGCAATCTGCAAAGCGGGATTATCTTTTCTTTTTACTTCAAGAAAGAGATTTGGTCTGTTAAAACTTGCAACAAGCACTGCAGGGTTTTCCATGTTAAGGCTTTTTACAATATCCTCGCGTACACGGGCGGTTGCTGTTGCAGTAAGGGCAAGACATACAGTTCTTGGAAACTCTTCCCTTAATGAAGAAATCTCCAGATAGTCAGGGCGGAAATCATGCCCCCAGGAACTGATGCAGTGGGCTTCGTCAATTGTAATGCAGGAAAGCTCTACGTTTTCGCTGTGTAAAAGTTCCCTCATGCGGCCGGTGTTCAGTCCTTCTGGAGAAACATAAAGCAGTTTTACATTTCCTTCCCTGATTTTTCTGCAGCAGTTTACATATTCCTCATATTCCAGACTGGAGTTTAAGTAAAGGGCGTTTATTCCAAACTGCTCTAACTGTGAAACCTGATCCTGCATAAGGGCAATGAGAGGAGAAACCACAAGAGTTAAACCTTTCATCATAAGGGAAGGAATCTGGTAGCAAAGGGATTTACCGCCGCCGGTAGGAAGAACTGCAAGTGTATCTCTGCCTTGAATTACGTTTTGAATTATCTCCTTTTGCAAAGGACGGAATTCTTTGTAACCGAAAATATTTTTTAAATAATATTCGGGAGACTTTTCACTTGAGCCGGAAGAAGAATATTCCGGACTGTTAACGGACAGTGAACCAGAAAA
>JAEEKM010000143.1 GCA_016282455.1 Treponema sp.
CGGAAATTGGTTTTGAGCTTACTGCACCATTTGCCACAATCCGCCTTAACTCCGTCTTTGACCTTGACTTTGGTCAGGCAGGAGACAGAACCTTTATTCCGGACACTTCAATCACTCTTTCCTGGCGCTTTACTTTTTAGGGCTTTTACCATGTATTTGTATAGAATTATTAATCAGCATTTTATGCTACATTCTTCTATATTATCGCATAATTATTGCGAGAAAAAATCTCCGTAACCTGAAGGGAAATGGAGTGTTTATAAGACAAATAATAGTTTTATTTATAAAGAGGTTTTGTATGCGCAGCAAGCACCTGGTCCTGATTGGCATTCTTTCACTGGCAGGCTTTTTATTTACCAGTCTTCCACTTTTTTCACAGAGCAGCAACTGGTATGAGGGTAAACCTGTCCGCAGTGTGGACTTTGTCGGTTTGAATACAATTAAGAAAAGTGAACTTGACGGAATTGTTTCAAGCTTTAAGGGAAAAATTTTTACAGATGAACTTGTGCTTGACCTCTACAACAGAATGTTCGCACTGGATTATTTTGATGACGTGATTGTTAAAGTAGACCAGCCGGGCGACAACTATCAGACCTGTAAACTTATTGTTGAAGTTACAGAACGTCCCGCCATTGCAAAAATTGTTTTTACCGGTAACAGGCAGATTCATACTTCAGAACTTAAAGATAAAATTGCCATTAAGGAAAAAGACGTATTCATTCAGTCTAAACTTCTGATTGACGAACGCACTCTCCGCAACCACTACATTGACAAGGGCTACAGTCAGGCCGTTGTAACATCTACTTCCGAAAAGACAGATGCAGGAGTTGTAATTACCTTTAACATCAACGAAGGAAAGCAGATTGTCGTAAAAGAGATCCGTTTTGAAGGACTCACTCTTGTAAACGCAAAAACCCTTAAAAGAAAACTTACACTTAAAGAAACAAATATTTTCAACGCAGGTTCGTTTAAGGAATCTTCCATTGAAGCAGATAAAAAAACAATTGCTACCTATTTCCAGGACAGAGGTTATGTAGATGCCCGTGTTCTTAACGTTACGCAGACTTCTGACTACAACACGGAAAAAAATCGTGACGAACTTACAATCATTTTTAAAATTCAGGAAGGTTCAGAATATAATTTTGGCGGGCTCGCATTTGAAGGAAACAAAGTCTTTACAACAGAAAAACTTTCTTCACTTGTAAAACTTGGTGTCGGAAAAAAATACAACGAAACCCGTTTCCAGGAAAGCCTTGCCGCAGTACAGAATCTTTACTACGAAAACGGTTACACTTCAAACTCCTTCACTCCCGAAGTGTTAAAAGACACTGATGCAAAAACAATTGCCTATGTTCTTCACATTCATGAGAACCCCCGCAGTCACATTGAAGACATCATCATTAAGGGAAATACAAAAACTAAAGAGTACGTTATCCGCCGTGAAATACCCATTGAGTCCGGTGACATTTTCTCTTATTCCAAACTCAGTACTGCAGTGAGAAACCTTTACAACCTTCAGTATTTCTCAACTGTTATGCCGCAGATTCCCCAGGGTTCAGAACAGAATCTTGTTGACCTTGTGTTTGAGGTAGAAGAGCAGAGTACAACTTCCCTTGACTTAGGTTTTACCTTTAGCGGTGTTACAGATCCTGATGAATTCCCTGTTGCCTTTTACACAAAGATTCAGGATTCAAACCTCTTTGGTGAAGGACGCTCTGTTTCCGCTTCCGTTACTTTAAGTACAACCGAACAGTCTGTTTCCGTAGGCTATGGTCAGAACTGGCTTTGGGGACTTCCCGTAAGCTTTAATCTTTCTCTTGGTTACACTCATGCAAACCAGTATGCCCTCCGCAATAAACTGCTCCCCGATGGAACAATTGATAACTCTTACTACTACATGCAGTACGAGGAACATTCCTTTAATCTGGGTGCATCTCTTGGACGCCGCTGGACTCCTGACTTTGCAATTCTTACCCTCACAGGCGGTTTGAGCGGAAGCCTTATCAACAACATCTACAATCAGAACGCTTATGTTCCCTATGATGCTTCAATCAGCCAGTACAACAATAACTGGGAACCAAAGAACTCCATCTGGACAGCCTTCTCCATGGATGACCGCAACATTAACTACGATCCTTCAAACGGATGGTTCTTCAGCCAGAGACTTGCCTGGTTCGGTCTTTTACCCCAGGGGCTGATTGATGACAGTTTTGGCGAAACAGAATTCTACCTTCGCACAGATACAAAACTTGAGTACTACTACACCCTCATCAATAAACCTGTTTCAGAGAACTGGTCATTCAAACTTATTGCAATGGCATACTCCGGTCTTTCTTTCCAGTTCCCCTTCTTTAACTCAACAATCAAGCAGTCAAACAAACTTTACATAGACGGAATGTTTAACGGCCGCGGATGGACAATTTACAATACAACTGCAGGTCGTGGTCAGGCAATGTGGAGTAACATTCTTGAACTCCGCATGCCAGTGGTTCCCGGTGTAATTTCTGTTGACCTGATTGGTGATGCAGTCTGCATTAAAAATACTTTTGACGGTCTCTTCACTGACTTTGCAAATGATGAAAACTGGTACTTCAGCTGGGGCCCAAGCCTTCGTTTCTGTATTCAGCAGTTCCCGCTCCGCTTCCTCTTCATGAATACCTTTAAGATTGAGGACGGTACAGTTGTGTGGACAGATCAGAGAGGTCAGACTACGGACTGGATAAGCAGCTGGCACTTTGTTCTTTCTTTCAACCTGACAAACCGCTAGTTTTTTGCTAGATTATAATAGAGGAAAAAAAATGAAAGCTTTACTTAAAAAAATAATTGTTTCTACTCTTCTGGCCTTTACTGTTTCTGCCGCAAGTTTTGCCCAGCAGATTACAAAGTTTGCAGTAGTGGACACTGCCCGTGTTTATCAGGCATATTTTAGAAACTCTGCTCCCGTAAGAAACTATGAAAGTAAAAAAGAAGAGTTTCAGGCAGAGATAAATAAACTGGTTGCAGAACTTCAGGACCTGCATGACAAAAAACTTGAGTATCAGAAAAACGGAAACGACAGTGCTGCCCTCCGTGTTGAAGCTCAGATTACCCAGAAGACAGATTATCTTACTGAGTACACAAGTGCAAAAAATGTTGAACTGGAATCATTAAAAAAATCTTTGCAGAACAACGATGCCTTTTACAAAAAATTAAACGATACCCTTTCCCGCATTGCAGAAACCGGCGGTTACAGCATGATACTGAGCCTGCAGCAGGACAATGCAATTTTGTGGTACAGTTCTTCCGTTGACATTACCGACGAAGTGATTTCACAGCTGGGACTTTAAGCCAGATGGCAGACGATACACCGCTTTTCGCACAATACCTGGGATTAAAAGCAGAACATCCTGATCAGGTTCTCTTTTTCCGTGTCGGTGATTTTTACGAGATGTTCGACCAGGATGCCGTTGAAGTGTCCCGTCTTTTAAACCTCACTCTCACTCACCGCGGTACAAGCCCCATGTGCGGTGTTCCCTATCATGCCGCAAAAATTTATATTGC
>JAEEKM010000144.1 GCA_016282455.1 Treponema sp.
AATTTTTTTTACACGAGTTTTGCAAAGCAAAACTCGCAGTTCTTTTTGTAAAACATTTGCACCGCCCTCCATGGCGGTTTTCAAATTCTTCTTATTTTTTTAAATTTAGCATTAAGAGTTAAGCACAATCATAGAAAACTTTTCATTTAATAAAAATGAAAAGGACCTTTTCAGTTCCAAGCTGGTGCAGATTCCCTGTCCCCAGTACATAGTCTTTTACAACGGAATCAGGGAGATGCCTGATGTGAGCACACTGCGCCTCTCGGATGCATTTGCCAAAGAAGATACTTCCGGGCTTTTTGAATGGAGTGCGAAAGTAATAAACATAAATCATGGCAAGAATAAAAGTCTTCCAAAAAATTGCAAAGCATTGTATGATTATATAAGTTACACGGCCCGCGTTAGAAACAACATAGAGAGCGGCATGAAAATAAACGATGCCATTACAGAAGCCGTGGACTGGGCAGTGGACGAAGACCTGCTTGAGGGCTTCTTTAAGGAACAAAAAGCAAGGGTAGAGGCAATGAGTTTAACAGAGTTTGACGAAGAACTATTCATAAAAACAATGCACCAGGACGGCTATGAAGATGGTTACGCAGATGGACGTGAAGAAGGTTTGGAGGCTGGCCGTGCCGAAGGAGCCCGCGATAACGCCCTAGAAAATGCCCGGAACTTTCTCAAAAACGGTGTGAGCCCGGAGATTGTCGCAAAATCAATAGGAATGGAACTTGAAGAAGTGTTAAAACTTCAGCAATAAAAAAAAAGCCTTACCTGTGTTTTTTAATCACAAGTAAGGCCTGTAAAACCGTCAGGTTTAATTTTCTACAGGGCCGGCAAATAGATTTACAAAAAATCCCCGTACACTTTCCCAAGCCGCCTTAAAATTCCAGCCGTTTTTTGCCACAAGCACAATTGCTCCTGCCGCCAGTGCAAGCAGCAATACAACAAAAATAACCCGTTTAATAGGGAACTTTTTCTGTGCGTAAGGGTCGTAGCCGTTAAGTTTTGACCCCTTTGGCCTTACAGCAAGAGAAGTAAAGAGTTTACCCAGCGGCAGATTAATTTTTACATTCCCGTTAACCGCCCATCCTTCTGCATCAAGAATAGGTGCAATGTTCCTCTGCCTGAGTTTAAGCCAGGAAAGCAGCATGGAAGGAAGTGAAATAACCAGCATGAGTCCGATTATAAACACAGGAGGCATCCACCACTTCTGGGTTACAATTCCAACAATGGAACCGATAACTCCCGCCAGACCTGAAACTGCAACACCAAGAGCGGCAATAGTACCCACGTCAAAAATTTTCTTCGGAGCCTTAGCCTTAAGTTCCTTTGCACTTTCAGAAAGCTTATTGGGGTCATCCACAAAAGAAGTCATCTTGCTGGTAATATTGTTTTCCGCCTCAGAAGCAGACTTTGCAATCCTTTCCTGCACAAGCCGCATGAGTTTTTTGTAGGGACTAAAAAATGCTTCCCTGATGCTTATGGGGTTTTCAATTATCTTTGTAATAGTTGCATCCCAGTCGTTACCCTTCCTGTCGTAAAAAAGACCGTTTCGCCCAACCATAAGATTGTCCCGGCTTCCTGCACTAATCACTGCCGCAATCTGAATCGTCTTGTTTTCAGAAGGCCGGCTGCAGTTACAGTAAAGAATATAGCACTGAGTAAGGGGAGCCATAATTCCCTGTTTAGCCGCATCATTTACCCTAAAGACAAGATCCGTAGATTTCCCGTCAATATAAAGACGTCCTGCCTGGAAAATAGATTTAATCTGGGGATTATAAAAATCTTCAAAAGAAACATAATTCTTAAGAAGTGTAAGAAAATCCCTTCTGTAAAGCACCATTTTTCTAAGCTCAACACTTGCAAGTGCAATGGGCGGATGCTTTGATTCCTGCTCCAGGTAACTTCCAATAATCTGTTCTGCATCAGAAGCAAGAATTTCAGAAATGCGGTCAAGGCTCAGGGCATTCACACCGCTTTCAGGTCTTTCTGCATACCAGGCAATGTAAGGGGCAAAATCTTCCTTAATGTTTTTCCAGCAAGATTCGCTAAGGCATTTGACTTCATCCTTATAAATAACAGACAGCGTATCCTTTACAAAAGCCTCTATATCCTCTTTCCATGCAGGGTTAATTCCTTTTGTAAGCGGAAGTTCAGATTCATCCGTTAAGTAGGAGAGGGAAAAGTCCCTTAACTGCTCTTCAGAAAGTTTTTCTCCAGAAGCAAGAAGTTCCTCTTCCTTTTCCCTTAATGCATCCGCAGCATTTTTATCGTAAATGCTGAGCGAACACCTTAAAAAGAATTCATCAATCTTGTCCTTAACCTTAAGGTAGGCACTTGCGGCAGAATCTGTCTTTAAATTCAAAAAGAAAATTTCAGGAGCATTCTCTTTGGCACTGTCCCTCCAGGCGCGAATTGCACGAAGGTCCTTAAAGAAAGCCTCAAACTCTTCCCGGTTCACTCCCTTAACACCGCTTATGTCCTCAGTTCCGCCGGTACAGGAAATAATGTCCTTAATCACCCCTGCAGAAAACTCATCCCTCATAGCCTCTGGCGGAAGAACCCCGTCTCCGTTAATCACGGAAGGTGAAAAAAGTTTATCGTTTCCTTCAAGATCAGAAAGGGAAATTTCCTTTGCATCAGGCTTACCAAGAATACCCAGCACCGCTTTTGCAGAATCAATGGGGGAGTGTCCGCAGGCAAAGGGCTTGTCTCCCAGTGCTTCAAGAGGAATAGAATCTCCCGCCTCCATAATAATTTCAGGCTTCTTAAAATAAGACTTAATATATTCAACGGCTTCAAGAATTTCGGGAACCCGGACCCTTTCGTTTTTATCCGTATCCAAAAGCTTAAGAGTTTCCTCGCTGAACTCCAGTCCCTTTACAGGGCAGGTGAGTGCAACCCAAAGTTTAGGATCAAGATTTTTTAACTCAAGCACATCGTCAATTGATTTAAATTGAAGCTGAACCAAACCGCCTGTCTGAATAAAATGCCAGGTGTGACCGTTAGAAGTAAAAGTTTTTGTTTCCATGGAATCTCCAGTAGCACAAGTGTAACCGAAGAAAAATGAATTTTCAAGATTTTGCGGCAGTTTTGAGTGGAAAGAAAAAAATAACTTTACAAAAGAAAAAATGAACAGAACCAAAAGGCTGCTCCGGGTTCCGGCCTCCGCCTCCATTGGGGCATGCCGCCCCAACTTCGCCCTACGCATCCTTGCCGTGCTTTATTTTAAATAATTGCGTTTCTTGGCTTCTTCTGCCATGCGGAAAAATATTGCTGTATTACCGATAATTCTAACCAGGGTGCTCTGAGTAAGGGTAGCAATTTTTTCGCTCAGTTCTTTTTTCTCGTCCTTAAATTCGTTGAACTTAACTTTTACCAGTTCGTGCTGGGTCAGCATGTCATTTACCTGGGAAATCTGTGCCTCTTCCACACCGGCACCGCCAATCTGAACCAGTGGTGAAAGGTCGTGAGCGCATTTTTCCAAAAACTTCCTTTCCTTGCTTGAAAGTTCCATGTAAATTTCCTCCGGCAAAAAAAATGAGGTTGCCTTCTGACAACCCCATGCTCTCTAGCGGCAAATGGACTCGGACCATTGACATACGGATTATGATTCCGTTGTTCTACCACCTGAACTATGCCGCCAAGATGTTTTGGACTATATCATGAAATAAAAAATGTGTCAAGACACTTTTACGATTTTGTGGGTGACAAGTGTTAATTTTAATATAATTTAGTATGTGTCAGGCTAACAGGAAATGTACGCTTACACTCCCGCTTGAAG
>JAEEKM010000145.1 GCA_016282455.1 Treponema sp.
ACAGAAGTCCCGTCTCCTGTCTTTAAAGCAGCTTCAGTATTTTCAGACCTTTCAGAAGAAGTTTCGCCGGCAGTGTTTACGGCACCTGCACTTTCGGTCACCTTTTTGTCAGAAGAATAATTGCTGCCTGAAGAATCAGCGCCTGAATAGATAACATCAAACATAAAAAGATCTATGGCATTTTCAGTTACCTCAGGAAAAAAGGAACACAAAAGTTCTTTATCGTAACTGGAGTTTCTTAAAGGAGCATAATCGGCAGACTTAGCAACGTAGGTATTGGAAAGAAGTGTTTTACCGTTTGAGTCACTTGAATAAATTTTTAATTCCACTCTTGCACGCACACCAATTTCATGAACGCCGTTTTTTACCTTTTCTTTTTCAAAACGGAAGGAAACATAAGCCACGGAAGCAGCACCAAGTTCAGTGCAGGCCATTTTGTTAAGTTTGGAACTGGAGTTTGTGCGGGCATCATAACCTCTGGCAGGGACAATGCCGTTCATGTAGTCCATAAAATCCTTACTGGTGTTTTTATAGACCTGGGAGTTTTTAACCGTAGTGGGGTCAATTATTTTTATGCCCTTTTCATTAAGTTTTTGAGAAAACAATTCTGAGGCATAATCTATGCGCTCCTGCACTTCTTTTATTTCAGGATTATTCCTGTCTACGGCCCGGTTTACAAGACCGGTAAGAACTCCTTCGTCCGTCTGCTGTGTACTGTAGGACTTAGAACTTGAGGGAGTGTCTGTCGTGTCCCAGGGAACGCCGCTGTTACCCACCACACTTATTATGGCAAGGGGCTGTACTTCTTTTAAGGAAGTTGGGGTACTCTGGCAGGAAAGAAAAATTGTGCTCAGGGCTGTTACAAAAACAACTGCTGTTTTCTTAAAAACTGTATAATTCCCAGATGTAATGTGATTCATTTGTGGTCTCCATGGATAAAACAAAAATGTGTGTAAAAAGTTACTCTAAGAAATCAGTTAACGGGTTCTGCAAGAAGGGCCTCTTTTAGCTCTAAAACTTTTTGCATGTCTATTCCGCTTGATTTTGCAACAAGTTCTGGATCCATCCCATTTGCAAGAAGATTCCGGACAACCTCTTCCCGCCCAAGTTCAAGTCCCTGTTCAAGTCCAGTTTTCAAACCTTCCTCACGGCCAGCTTCTCTATCATAGGTTCTTTGTCTTTCCCATTCCATGTACTGCATTCTCCACTGAGTATTATGCTTTGCATCTTCTGCAAGGCGAACTATTCTTCCTGTAAAATCATCAGAACTAGTGTTCGTTGTAAGAAGTTTTAAAAACGCTTTTATTCTGTCATCATCCATTCTATCACAATTTGATGCAATGAAAAAGTATTTTTTCGCACGGTCGTTTAGTTTAATTTCTAAATTCTCCCGGCAGATATTTTCAAAAGTATATAGAGCAAGCCCCTTGTTAAAAATATCAGTAAGGCAAATAAAAATTACATATGAATCTTTCAGTTCAGAATATTTCTGACCAGACTTTAATGTATCCACATCAATCACGCTTTGGTAATAACGAGCCCTTTCTGGCAGTTCTTTGGTATCAGCGGCCTGTATCTCCAGATCAAAAGACTGTTTTGCATTTTTAGCATAAACATCCAGCCTTATTCCTTTTGACTGCCAGTCAATATCAATACTTTCCTCACCATGCATGTAAATGTGGTCAATTTCCAAATCAAGCAAAATCTCTATAAGGTGTTTACAAACATCCTCATTATTACGCATCACTTTGTAAAAAATAAAATTGTTTGCAATGGTGGCCCGGTTCCACTTTTCCTCAGGTGTCAGTCCTTCCCATTTTTCGTCATAATGCATTTTTCAACTCCCTTCAAATATGCTTTCTATATATTTAATAAGGGTTGAAAGGGGCATTTGAACAACTAAAACTTGTTATTCTTTAATTTTTTTTTGAAAAAAACATAAGGGGTGTCTTCTGCAAATTCCCTGTTTCAGAACAAAACAGGAATATCACAGAAAGCACCCCTTCAAGGCAATGCACTGCCAGATTTACTGACAGTACATTATCCTAAACAAAACTAGAACCAGAAGCAGAAGTTAAATGGTACGCGGTAGCTGATGCACTGTGTAGTTGTAGTGCTCATACCGGTAGAGTACTGAACTTCAACACCTGTGCGGAAGTATCCGTTAGAGAAGTTTCTGGTGATTGAAGGATAACCATAAACACTCACGTAGCGGGTTGTACTTCCAGTAGCAGGAGCAGCGGCAAATGGCATACCGTCCAGCTTAAGACCCCAGTCAAGGCTTCCCTTACCAGAGTATGTACCGGCAGAGTTAGCAGCACCAGTTGCACTCTGAGAATAGCCGCCCTGGAGGTTAAGACCAACAACCCATGGAGTACCGTTGATTGGGTATGTTGCATTCACGTTGAGCTTCTCAAGGAACATAGCTTCGTTTGCAGCAGCAAAGTGTGGGAGAGCATAACCAGTGTGCTCACCAATATCAATTGTCATACCGGCAACCTGTGGAAGACGTGCAGTAATTCCAAGGTAGTGTGCAGTTGCCCACTTGTCTGCATCGCTGTTGTAGCGGTAGCGCATGTCATAAGTTGCGTTCAGCTTAACACCGAATGAACCAAAGTAGAGGTTAGGCATATCAGCCTGAACATAAGCCTCTCCGTAGTTTGCTACATCAAAGCCTGTTGCAGCATTATAAGTTCCCTTCTCTTTCCAGAAGTCACCTGGAATAAAGCCAAGGTGGAAGGCAGAATTGATTGGAAGTACATTATACTCGGCATGGAACTTAAGTGTTCTCCAGAGGTTCTTCCAGTTAGCATACTCGGTGTAAGTTCCGCCGTTAAAGATTCCCTGTGAAGGAAGTGGCAGAGTAAGCATTGCACGGAATCCAGGAATTGCATAGGGAGAAATCTGAACAGCAGTAATGCTCTGTCCATGATCACGGTGAGCAATGTCTGTAATCCAGCTCATATTTCCGGCCCAAGAACCCCATACGTAGCCGTAGTTCCATTCCTCAAACTTTCCCAGAAGAACTGTAATCTGCTGGTTCCAGAAGTTCACAGCCATATTTCCCTGATAGAAGTTTGTCACACTAGAAGTGCGTGTATCATAGTAAAGATCATACCAGGTACCAAGAGAAGCAGAAAGACGAACACCAAGATTAAAGGCAAAGTCACCTGCAGTAACATTTGCATTAAACTCAGAA
>JAEEKM010000146.1 GCA_016282455.1 Treponema sp.
CATTGCTCAGAAAGTCATTTAGATGTATAATAAAACTATAAAAGGAGGCTCTTATGTTTATTTCCTTTATAACAATTCTGATTTTAGTAATAAGTTATTTTGTTTGGAAGAAAATTCATTGTTCCGACAACAATAGCTTTTATGACGATCCATCAGATGACTCTGATTTATATATTTTAAATGACAATTAGGATATTTTCACCAGTAAGAAAATTTACGCTGTTTTTCTATTTTGTATCCCCTCTACCCTCTGCACATGCTTTGTTTTTCTCTTGTACATCTTTCATTTTGAGCTGGCCTTCTTCATACTTTGTGTGGTCGTTGGGGTCGTAGCTGCTGTTCTACAGAAGCATCTTCTTCAAAAAGCTGTGTTAAAAGTTCAAATTTCGGTGGTTGAGCCCGTCGAAACCACCATATTTTATATAAATGGTCATTTCAAGTGCCTCAATGACTGTCAATATTCATCTTATCAGGTATTTTTTTCCCATTTCATTTGACCGATTAAAAAAAAAGTATTATTATATATATTATGAAACGAACAAACCTTATAATTTCATCTGTAATCCTCGCACTTGCAATGACTGCAAATGGTTGCGCAACAAACAAAGTTGAACCACAGCCAGAAGAAATTCCTGCTCAGGAAGAAAGCCCGGCACCTGTAGAACCTGAGCCAGAACCAGAGGAAAAAGCAGAAGAGGACGAATACGCACGTTCAACAAAGAACCTTGATATCTCCATGGACATTTGGGCAGAGGACAAAAAAGCCATTACCCATATCATTTCCGAGCTTGACACCGTTATGGCAGAACGCAACTACGATGTATGGCTGAATTATCTTGACCAGGAAAGCATCAACTACTGGTCAAAGAAAAACAACCTGCAGAAAGCCGCCTCCCGCCACCCCATCAAGGGAATTAAGTTCAATTCCCTCAGGGACTATTTCATGATGGTTTTCATTCCTTCCCGCACTGGTCTTATGATAGAAGAAATCCGCTACGATTCTGAGAACCAGATTCGTGCAGTAGTTGTAAAGGAAGAAGGAGACACCACTTACTATAACTTCCAGAAAGTAAACGGAAAGTGGAAAGTACACCTGCCGGAAAATCCGGATTAATAAATTCTGTAACTTAAAACAACTTTAATTATTTAGTTTATGTGTACTTTACTAAATCTTTCCGATACAGTAGTATACACAAACAATCCCATCAGGAGGAACTATATATGAAATATTCCAAGCTGACAGCCGCCGCACTTTGCGTTTTTTTCGCTACGGGAGTTGCCTTTGCTCAGACACAGACCGTAAAAAGTCAGAACAGTAAGTCTGAACGCACAGTTGAAGACGAATATTTGAGCAATGTGGAAGACATCATCATTACAGAACTTGCAGCCTCAGAAGACTACGACAACAAGCTTGTAGCCCTTCAATATCTTGAAAATGCAGTAAGCGAGGGTCGCTCATCCCCAGACATGGTTGCAGCCCTTGACAGTCTTGCAGGAGAAGGTGTTAAAACCCAGAGCCGCACAAACGGCCGCGTTATGAATAACTTCCCCGATGTTCGTGCAAAAGCCTGCGACATTCTTGGAGCAATTCCAACAGAAGAATCAAAAAAGACTCTTCTTTCAATTATGTCAGAAGATCAGGAACCAATGGTAGTTGCCTCTGCAGTCCGTTCACTCGGAAACATCGGTCTTAACAGCGAGAAAGACGAAGTTGTTGCAACAATCAACTTCATTTCCCACAAGTTCAATGCCATGAACCCCACTTCTTCACTTGCTCTCGAAGTTCTCTGTGCTTACGAAAAACTTGCCCCCAATGTTACAGACAAGGGCGAGATGATTAAGTCAATTGCAGAGATTGCCTCAAACGGATCTTACGTACTTCCGGTTCGCCAGAAGGCACTTGGAATGCTCCGTTCCTTCCAGTCTGTTGCAAGCGGAAACGGCAAGAACAACCGCGCAGACGCAGTAGAAAAATAATTCTGCAATAAAAAAGGCTGTCCCTGAGCAGAAAAATGCTTTTAAGACAGCCTTTGTTTTTCATATTTAACTGGGAGATACGGGACTCGAACCCACAACCTTCGGCTCCGGAGGCCAACACTCTATCCAATTGAGCTAATCTCCCATGGGTTTTAAGCCCGCAGATAAGATATAGTTTTGAAGAAAAATTGTCAACAAAAAAATGAGGTTTTGTAAATGGAAGCCATCATTCTTGCATCTTCATCCCCCCGCCGACAGGAAATCCTTAAAAAACTAAACATTCCCTTTGTTGTAAACCCTGCAGGAATTGAAGAAAGCGTTCCCCCCGAAGTTACAGGTCACAATATCCCTGAATTTCTTGCCTCCCGAAAAGTTGCCGCAGTAGTAAAAAGATTTCCAGCAAACGAAGACCCCCGCTGTGTACTGGGAGCAGATACTGCAATATTCCTTGACGGAAAAATGATTGGTAAACCGGAAAATCAGGATGAAGCCAGAGTTTTTCTTTCCATGCTCTCAGGTAAAACTCATGATGTTGTTACAGGGCTAGCCCTCTACAACGGAAGCATTCATGACATGACAAGCAGAACAAGCGTAAACAGCGTAACTTTTGCAAAAATGTCTGACGAAGAAATTGACTGGTACCTTGGTACCGGTGAATGGCACGGAGCAGCAGGCGCCTACCGCATTCAGGGGCTGGCATCCTGTTTTATTACGAAAATAGAAGGAACAGAAAGTTCTGTAATGGGCTTGCCTATTTTTGAGCTTTATGATATGTTAAAAGAGCAAAATTATTCACTTATATAGTGAACTTTTGCCGGCTGTTTTTACGGGCTGTGTGCCACGAAATTCAGTGCGAAATCTTCCGGGCCGAACATAATTGCAAAGGCATTTAATGCTTCGGTCACGAGAATCAGGTCTGGTGGAAATACGGACTTTTCTTAAACGGCTTCAGTTTTATGAAGTTTGGAAAGATTGACACGTAGTTTCCCGGGAAGGAGTTATCATGGCAGTAGTAACCATGAAGAGTCTGCTTGAGTCCGGCGTTCATTTCGGACATCAGGTTAAGCGTTGGGACCCGCGCATGAAGAAGTACATCTTCGCAGAGCGCAACGGTATTCACATCATCGACTTGCAGAAAACAATCACTGCAATCAAAGACAGCTACGAAGAAATCCGCAAGGTAGCTGCATCAGGAAAATCAGTTCTTTTCGTAGGAACAAAAAAGCAGGCACAGCAGGCTATCCAGAAGGAAGCAGAGCGCTGCGGAATGTACTACGTAAACAACCGCTGGCTTGGCGGTACACTCACTAACTTTGCAACAATCAAGAAGTCACTTCTCCGCCTCAAGAAAATCGAAAAGATGGAAGTGGACGGAACTTTTGACAACCTCACAAAGAAAGAAGTTGCTAACCTCCTCAAAGAAAAAGAAAAGCTCACCAAGAACTACGGTGGAATGAAAGACATGAAGGAACTCCCCGGAGCAATCTTCATCATCGACACCCACAAAGAGCAGATTGCAGTTGCAGAAGCACGCCGCATGGGTATCCCCATTGTTGCTATCGTTGACACAAACTGCAACCCCGAAGGAATCGACTACCCCATTCCAGGTAATGATGACGCTATCCGCGCTATCAGCCTTTTCACCTCTATCATTGCAAACGCAGTGCTTGAGGCAGACAACGAGCAGGGACTTAAGATTATTGAGACTCTCGGAGACGAAGACGTTACAACAGATGCATCTACCCGCAAGGAAGATGAAGAAATTGTTGACTACTCTAACTACACCCCCACTGAGCCTAAGGAAGAGGACACCGAGGACGAAGAGGACAACAGCCTCATCGACGAGGACAAGGCTTACGAGGAGAAATAAAAATGGCAGAAATTACCGCAGCATTGGTAAAAGACCTGCGTGAAAAAACAGGCGCAGGCATGATGGACTGCAAAAAAGCACTTGTTGAAACAAACGGTGACTTTGAAGCAGCAGAAAAGCTTCTTAAAGAAAAGGGTCTTGCTGCAGTTGCAAAACGCGCAGAGCGTGCAACCAGTGAAGGACGTCTCTTTGTACGCCAGAACGGCAACAAGATTGCTGTAGCTGAGCTCGTTTGTGAGACAGACTTTGTTGCAAACAACGCTGACTTCATTGCAAGCGGAGAGAAAATCCTTGACCTCGTATTCGAGAAGGGATACACACAGGTAGAGAAAGAACTTTCTGATGTTCTTCTTGACTTTGCAACCCGCACACGCGAGAACATGAGCCTTGCAAAAGTTTGTGTTTTCAACGTTCCAGAAAACGGAGTTGCAGGAATCTACGTTCACTCAGACTCAAAGAGCGCAGGTATTACTGTAATCAAGGGATCTAGCGACGAGAGAGTTGCAGCCTTCGCAAAAGACTGCTCAATGCACCTTGCAGCCTTCACACCTGCCTTCATCAAGCAGAGTGATGTTCCCCAGAGCTACATC
>JAEEKM010000147.1 GCA_016282455.1 Treponema sp.
CGGTACAGGGAAATGCACTTGACATCTCTGATTATGATGACGAATCTTTTGACGCAGTTTTTCTGATGGGGCCAATCTATCACCTGATGGAAGAGGAAAACAGGATTCAGGCTTTGAAAGAAGCAGTGCGGGTTTTAAAACCGAATGGATTTCTCTTCACAAGTTTCATCCTCATGTTCGGAGGAATCATTTTCGGATTAAGGGAACTGGAGGAAGCGATACTCTACCCTTCCGAGAAAAAATGGTTTGAAGCCGCCGCAAAAGAAGAGAGCCTTGCTTCCGAGGGTTTCACTTATGTGTGGTCAACTTCCGTAAAAGATGCAAAAAGTCTGATTGGAAAATTTCCTGAGTTAAAGACTGAGACTGTGTTCGGACAGGAAAGCATTCTTGCGCCTTACAAATTCGTGCTTGAAAAAAGCCCCCGCGAAGTGCAGGAGGCCTGGTTTGAGTATGCATTGCGCTTCTGTGAGAAAGAAGAATATCTTTCCCACACGGAGCACCTGATGATTGTTTCAAGGAAAAACTGAAAGTCCGTTAGATGAACTTCTGGTAACGCTTCTCTATGTCCTTAATCAGTTTGTATTCAAGAGAATCCACCAGTGCCAGCCATGAAGCTTCCACAACGTCACAGCTCACGCCCATCGTAGACCAGCTGTCAGTTCCGTCTGAACTTTCAATAAGAACACGCACCTGGCTTGCAGTAGCACTCTTTGAATCAAGCACACGCACTTTGTAGTCTGTAAGATTAATGTTCTCAACTGCAGTATAGAAAGTTTTTAAGGCTGAACGCAGGGCATTATCAAGGGCATTAACAGGACCGTTTCCTTCACCTGCGGCAATCTGAATGTGTCCGTCAACTTCAATCTTAAGTTGGGCAAAAGAATAAAGTCCTTTTTCAATAAGAGGAATCTCGCCGTTTGTCTTGTAGTAGTGGAGTTTAAAGAAAGGCTGATACTTACCGATTGCCTTGCGTACAAGAAGTTCAAAACTTCCGTCGGCACCTTCAAACTGGTAACCCTGATGCTCCTTTTCCTTTACCTGAGCAATAATGTCAGCAACAACAGGAGAATCTTTTGTAATGGAAGAATCAAACTTCTTAATCTTTTCTATTATCATGCTGCGGCCTGCAACTTCACTCATAAGGAAGACGCGCTCGTTACCCACAGTATCAGGAGTAATGTGCTCGTAGGCGGCAGGATTTTTTAACACTGCGTCAATGTGCATGCCGGCTTTGTGGGCAAAAGCATTCTGACCCACGTAAGGCATTCCCATATCCAGCGTAAGGTTTGTAATTTCTGCAACCCGCTTACAGATTGGGGTAAGTTTCTGAATGTTTTCCTGGGGAATACAGCTGTAGCCCATCTTAAGCTGAAGGTCTGCAATGATTGTAGAAAGGGTTGCATTTCCGGTTCTTTCACCAAAACCAAGCAGCACGCCCTGAACATGTGTTGCCCCGCACTCAACGGCAAGAAGACTGTTTGCAACGGCAAGTCCTGAATCGTTGTGGGTGTGAATGCCAATCTTTACTACGCTTCCGAATTTTTCAACCACGTCACTGGTAATTTTTTTACACTCAGAAAGCATTGCACCGCCCTTTGTTTCGCAGAGACAGAGTACAGTTGCTCCTCCTTCCACTGCAGCGTTAAGGGTTTTAAGCGCATACTCAGCATTTTCCTTGTAACCGGTAAAGAAATGTTCTGCATCATACATAACGTTTTTACCGCGCTTGGTAAGGTACTCACAGGTTTCGCGAATCATGTCCAGGTTTTCTTCCAGAGTGGCATGAAGAATTTCTGTTACCTGAAAGTCCCAGCTCTTTCCAAAAATCACCACATCATCTGTTCCTGCCGCAAGAAGGCTCTGAAGATTAACGTCTTCGGCACAGGCAGTAGATTTTCTTCTGGTAGATCCAAAAGCTACAAGTTTTGCGTGATTGAGTTTAAGTTCCTTTGCCCGCTGAAAAAACTCCATGTCCTTGGGGTTGCTTCCGGGGTTTCCTGCTTCAATATATGTAACGCCCAGTTCATCAAGTGCCTGAACAATATGAATCTTGTCCAGAACAGAATAACTTATGCCTTCACCCTGTGAACCGTCTCTTAAAGTTGAATCCAGAATATCAATTGTCTTTGCCATGGTCAGCATTATAGCGAAAATGATTTTTTTTGTACACTGTGAAAGAAAAATTGCTTCCTGCAATATTTCTTGCTTCGTGTAAGTAAAGCTTCCTGCAATTTTTCTTTCACACGAGTTTGTAAGGGCTGACCGGGTTGAGAGACCGACCGCTTTATGATATAGTGGGAGAATGAAAGAGAAAAATGCCCTGGGTACGCGGGAACGGCTTGATAAAGTTCTTGCAAACCACGGTTACGGCACAAGAAAGGAAGTTAAGCGCATCATTCACAGCGGTGCAGTCCTTGTTAACGGAGAAGAAATTACCGACGACTCCTTCCATGTAAATCTGGCGGAAGATTCCATCAGCATTGACGGAGAAAGACTGGACACAAAGCTAAATGCCTACATCATGCTGAATAAACCCGCAGGCTATGTCTGTACCACAAAAGAAGGTGAACGGCCGACAGTGTTTTCACTTCTTGACGAAGAGGTCATGCACAAGTACCTTGGCGGAGAACTTCAGCTTGTTGGCAGACTGGATGTAGACACAGAAGGGCTTCTTCTTATTACAAGCGACGGAGAACTTAACCACCGCATCACTTCCCCCCAGCATCATGTTCCAAAAACATATTTTGTCCGCCTTGAAAGCCCCATTACCAGTGCTGAAAAAAAAGAGGACTACATAAAGCAGCTTGCGGAGGGAATGCACATTGAGGCAGAAGGACATGAACCTGAAGCAGACTGTCTCCCTGCAGATTTAGTCTGGAAAAAAGACGACGAGTGTGAGATTACCGTTTACGAAGGAAAGTTCCACGAAGTAAAAAGACTTTTTGCTGCCCTTGGAAACGAAGTCATCTACCTTAAACGCCTCAGGGTGAACAAACTTTACCTTGATGAAAACCTCATTCCGGGTGACTGGCGTGAACTTACCCAAGAAGAATTAAAACTTATTCAGGTTGAATAAAATACATAAACAATATAGGAGAAAGAAATGCTTACTGATATTGAAATTGCACAGCAGAACAAAATGCTTCCGGTTGCAGAAGTTGCAGAAAAAATCGGACTCAAAAAGAGTGACCTGGAATTTTACGGAGACTACAAGGCAAAACTTTCTTTTGCAGAACTTAACGCTTTACAGGAAAAAGTAAGCGACACTTCAAAAAGAGGAAAACTCATTCTCGTTACCGCTATGACTCCAACTGCCGCAGGAGAGGGAAAATCCACAGTGACCATTGCCCTTGGTGACGGACTCAGGCACATTGGAAAAAAATCTGTAATCGCCCTCCGCGAACCAAGTTTAGGTCCATGCTTCGGTGTAAAGGGTGGTGCCTGTGGCGGAGGATACGCTCAGGTAGTTCCAATGGAAGACATTAACCTGCACTTTACGGGAGACATTCATGCCATTACTGCCGCAAACAACCTCATGGCAGCCCTCATTGACAATCACCTGCAGCAGGGAAATGAACTTGGCATTGACCCCCGAACCATAAGCTGGAAACGCTGTGTTGACTTAAACGACAGGGCCCTTCGCAATGTGGTTATCGGACTGGGAAGCCGCATTGACGGTGTTCCAAGAGAAAGTCACTTTCAGATTTCCGTTGCAAGCGAAATTATGGCAATTGTCTGTCTTTCCAAAAACATCAGCGAGTTAAAGGAAAGAATCAGCCGCATTACAATCGGTGAAACTTACACAAAGCGCCCCGTTACTTTTGGTGAACTAAAGTGTACCGGTGCAATTGCAGCCCTTCTTAAAGACGCAATCCGCCCTAACCTGGTGCAGACTCTGGAACATACACCTGCATTCATCCACGGCGGCCCCTTCGCAAACATTGCACACGGCTGTAACTCCGTAAACGCAACTCTTTCTGCCCTTGCCACCGGTGACTACGTTGTAACCGAAGCAGGATTTGCCGCAGACTTGGGAGCAGAAAAGTTCTTTGACATTAAGTGCCGCACTGCAGGACTTACCCCAAATGCCGCCGTTATTGTTGCAACAATCCGTGCCCTTAAAATGCATGGCGGTGTGGCAAAGGCTGACCTTTCTTCAGAAAACCTTACCGCACTGGAAAAAGGATTTGCAAATGTAAAGACACATATTGAGAACATGGCAAAGTTTGGACTTCCTGTTGTTGTTGCCATAAATAAGTTTGTAAGCGACAGTGAAGCAGAAATTGCCCTTGTGAAAAAACTCTGCACTGAAGCAGGAAGCCAGGCAATTCTTTGTGAAGGATGGGGAAAAGGCGGCGAAGGTGCCACTGAACTTGCAGAAAAAGTTGTTGAACTCTGCGAAAGAAAATCTTCCTTTAAGTTCCTCTACGAAGCAGAAAAACCCCTCAAGGAAAAAATTGAAACTCTTGCAAAAGAGATTTACCGCGCAGACCACGTGGAGTTTGATCCCAAGGCTCTGAAAAAACTCAGCACTTACGAAGCCGCAGGTTATGGTAAACTTCCCATCTGCATGGCAAAAACACAGAACTCAATCAGCCACGACAAGACTGCAATCGGTGCCACAAGCGGATACGCCTTCCCTGTTCGGGACGTTCAGCTTTACAGTGGGGCTGGTTTTGTAGTTGCTTTTGCAGGAGACATTGTGGACATGCCGGGTCTTCCCAAAGCACCTTCTGCCCTGAACATTGATGTAGACGACAACGGAGTGATTTCAGGACTCTTCTAAAAATAGCCCATAAAAAAAGGACTGCTGTTTCAGCAGTCCTTTTTTTTTACTTACAAAACCCGCGGGGAAACCTTCGGTTTTTCTACGAGTTTTGCAGGCAAAACTCGCCTTTACATGGCAGAAAGTTTTTTATTAACAAGTTCACTTGCCATCTTGGGATTGGCTTTTCCCTTACTTTCTTTCATAACCTGTCCGGTAAGCCAACCGACGACATTTGTTTTGCCAGACTTGTAGTCGGAGACGGCTTTGGGGTTGGCGGCGATTACTTTGTCAACGATGGCATCAATTGCACCGGTGTCGCTTACAACTTCCATGCCTTCTTCCTTAATGATAACTTCAGGCATTTTGTTGGTCTCAAGCATTTTTGCAAAAACAACTTTTCCCTGGGCACCGCTGATTTTTCCTAAATCGATCGCATTTACAAGAGAAGAAATGTGCTGGGGTGTAATAGAAACATCAGTAATGCTCTGATTCTTTTCATTCAAAACCGCAAGAAGTTCTGCAAGAATCCAGTTTGCAACCTTCTTCACATTCTTTGTTCCCTTAGCGGCTTCTTCAAACCAGAGGCTCAGTTCACGGCTTGTTGTGAGGGTTTCCACATCAAAATCAGAAAGACCGTATTCTTTCTTAAAGCGGTTTCTCTTTGCTTCAGGAAGTTCACCAACTTTACCGCCTGCACGGGAAATCAACTCTTCGCTCACGCTGAATGGTTTAATATCCGGTTCAACAACAAAACGGTAGTCTACAAAAGAATTCTTTGTACGCTGAACAACAGTCTGTCCCTTCTCTTCGTCCCAGCCCATGGTAACCTTAAAGCCGGGATTAAACTCCTGTCTGTCTTCCTGGAATTCCTTGAGCTGTCTCTGTGCTTCGTAAGTACA
>JAEEKM010000148.1 GCA_016282455.1 Treponema sp.
CTTAACAACGATCTGCTGCTTACCTCTGTTTGTTTCTTCGATCTCACAGACAGATCTTACGATTACCTTTCCGGTACCTTTTCTGTATGCTTCCCTTGCTCCGTTTTTACCCATGATAAGGGCTCCGGTCGGGAAGTCAGGACCTTTTACGGTCTTGATCAGCTCTTCGATATCAATGTCAGGATCGTCGATGATCTGCACACATGCGTCGATAACATCGCTGAGATTGTGCGGCGGAATGGATGTAGCCATACCTACCGCGATACCGTTACTTCCATTGACCAGAAGGTTTGGAATACGTGAAGGCAGTACCGTCGGTTCCTTTTCTTCTTCATCGAAGTTCGGAACAAAATCTACGGTTTCTTTGTCCAGATCTCGCAGCATTTCCAGCGCCATCGGGGACATTCTTGCCTCGGTGTAACGCATTGCTGCCGCGCCGTCTCCGTCCATGGAACCGAAGTTTCCGTGTCCGTCCACCAGCGGGTATCTCATATTAAAACCCTGAGCCAGTCTTACCATGGCATCATATATCGAGCTGTCGCCGTGAGGGTGGTATTTACCCATTACTTCACCCACGATACGGGCTGATTTTTTATGTGGTTTGTCCGGGGTTACACCCAGCTCGCTCATTCCGTAAAGAATTCTTCTGTGAACCGGCTTGAGGCCGTCTCTTACATCCGGAAGAGCTCTTCCTACGATAACGCTCATCGCATAGTCGATGTAGGAGTTTTTCATTTCATCGTGAATTTCGTGCTGGATCATTTTCTGGTCTTCCAGCAGCGGCATCACTTGTGTCTTGTTGTCCTTCGCCATTTCAAACTCCTCCTTTCCTATACATCAAGCGTTGCATATTTTGCATTTTCTTCGATAAACTTCTTGCGAGGCGGTACCTTGTCGCCCATGAGAATTGTGAAAATCTCATCCGCAGCGGTAGCATCATCCATGGTAATCTGCACCAGAGTTCTCTTGGTGTAATCCATGGTGGTATCCCAAAGCTGCTCTGCGTCCATTTCGCCCAGGCCCTTGTAACGCTGAATATCCGCTTTTCCCGGCTTGTCGGCCAGCTCTGCCAAAAGCTTTTCCTGTTCTTTGTCGGAGTAAGTGTAGTAAACATCCTTACCCTTCTTCACCTGGAAAAGTGGCGGCTGGGCAGCATAAACATAGCCGTTTTCGATAAGCGGCGTCATGTATCTGAAGAAGAACGTGAGGAGCAATGTTCTGATGTGGGCTCCGTCCACGTCCGCATCTGTCATGATGATGATCTTGTGGTATCTGAGCTTTTCAAGGTTGAAATCCGCACCGATACCGCAGCCAAATGCCGTGATCATGTTCTTGATTTCTTCTGAATTTAAGATTTTGTCCAGTCTGGCCTTTTCTACATTGAGGATCTTGCCTCGAAGCGGCAGGATGGCTTGTCTCTTTCTGTCTCTTCCGTCCTTAGCGGAGCCGCCGGCGGAATCACCCTCGACCAGATAGATTTCGCAGATGCTCGGATCTTTTTCGGAGCAATCTGCCAGCTTACCCGGAAGTGAGAAGCTGTCAAGCACACTCTTTCTTCTGGTGAGTTCTCTTGCTTTTCTTGCTGCCTCTCTTGCACGTGAAGCGCGCAGGCATTTGTCGATGATGATCTTGGCCTGTGCCGGATTTTCCTCGAGGAAAGCTGTCAGGTTTTCAGTGGTAGTTGTCTCCACAAAACCTCTCATTTCAGGATTTCCAAGCTTTGTCTTGGTCTGTCCTTCAAATTCAGGCTCCTGCAGTTTTACCGAAATAACGGCTGTCAGACCTTCTCTTACGTCCTCTCCTGTAAGAGGATCGTCCTTGTCCTTTAAGAAATTATTCTTTCTTGCATAATCGTTGAACACCTTGGTAAGAGCGGTCTTGAAGCCCACCATGTGGGTACCGCCTTCCGGTGTACTGATATTATTGGCATAGGAAAGAAGGAGCTCATTATATCTGTCAGTGTACTGCATTGCAATTTCCACTTCGAGCTCTTCTCTTATATATTCAAAATAAATGATGTCAGGGTGGATGGCTTCTTTGTTTTCATTCTGGAACTTTACAAATTCCTTGATTCCGCCTTCATAATGGAATTCTTCCTTATTTTTGCGACCTTCTCTTTTGTCTTCCAGAGTGATTTTGATGCCTTTGTTGAGGAATGCCATTTCTCTCAGGCGATGCTGGAGAGTGGAGTAGTCGTAGATAGTTTCCTCGAAAATTTCAGGGTCCGGCCAGAATCTTGTCTTGGATCCTGTCTTTCTGGACTCTCCGATTTCAGTCATTTTTTCTACGGTCTTGCCTCTTTCGAATGCAATCTTGTAGACTTTTCCGCCTCTTTTTACTTCTACTTCCATTCTTGTGGAAAGGGCATTTACTACAGATGCACCTACACCGTGGAGACCGCCGGATACTTTATATCCTCCGCCGCCGAATTTACCGCCGGCATGAAGCACAGTATGAATAACTTCAACAGCCGGAATTCCCATCTTAGGATGGATATCTACAGGCATACCACGGCCGTCGTCTTCCACTTCTATGGAATTGTCACTGTGAATCGTGACATTGATATTTTTGCAATATCCCGCCAGCGCTTCGTCCACGGAGTTATCCACGATTTCATAAACCAGATGATGGAGACCCCTCGGACCTGTGGAACCGATGTACATTCCCGGTCTTTTTCTTACAGGATCAAGACCTTCAAGTACCTGTATCTGTTCCGCGCCATATTTTTGAACATTCTTTTCGTTTTCTGACATCTCTTTTTCCTTTCATTTGTGGGGCTTAAAAATATCTATACCCACACAAAGTAAATTATAAGACAAAAATCATTATTTTTCAATAAAATATGCCTTAAAATCAAAAATTAAAGCCTTAAAAATAATAAAAGAACTGGAATATATACCAGATATTCCAGTTCTTATTTTTAATTATATTTTGTTTTACTTTTTCTCTTTACAAAATTTCTATTCCGCAGCAGATCCACTGTTGATTTTGAAGACTTTTCCTCCCTTAAAAGAATCTTTTACATCTTCGTAAAGTTCCGTGGTGGAAATAAAAATCTGCACTCCTTTAAATGAATTAATCATATAGGACTGGCGTTCTCCGTCAAGCTCAGACATTACATCATCGAGAAGAAGTATAGGATTTTCTCCCGTACCTTCTTTGATCATTGTAATTTCAGAAAGCTTTAATGCGAGCGCTGCGGTTCTTTGCTGGCCTTGAGATCCGAAATGCCTGATATCCACATCGTCTATACTCAGATAAATATCATCTTTGTGAGGTCCTCTTGTAGTGTGATGCGCTTTTATATCAGCTTCCAGGGATTCGCCCAATGCATCGTAGAAAAGATTTCGCTGTTCATTCTGATTTTCAACAAAATTGATATTAGGCTCATATTTTACATTGAGGGATTCTTTATTTCCGGTAATATCCTCATGTATGGCCTTGCTGACCTTTGCCATCCTTTCGATAAAATAATTTCTTTCTTTTATCAAAGGAACTCCGTATTTAACCAGCTCGTCATTCCATGAAAGAATCAGGTTTTTATCAAAATTAGGTTCTTTCAAAAGTGAATTTCTCTGCATGAGAGCTTTTTTATACTTTGAAAGATAGATGTTGTATGAAGATTTGATCTGGCAAAGCTCGCGATTTAAAAATCTTCTGCGCTTTTCAGGTTCTTCTTTTACTATTTTCATGTCTTCCGGAGAAAAAATCACAATATAGACGGTCTTTAGAAGATCGGATGATTTTTTAACAGGTACTCCGTCGATCTTTGCAGCCTTTGAATTTTTGGCAATGGCTACTTCTACTTTTGTATCTTCTCCTTCTTTATTCGCCAGCATTTCTATACGGCAAAATTCTTTATCAAAACCTATCATTTCATTATCTTTTGAGGTTCTGAAACTTTTACCGCATGAAGTTACATAAATAGCTTCAAGAAGATTTGTTTTTCCTTGAGCATTGTTTCCAAGTATAAGATTTATTTTTTCATCAAAATCTATACTTAAATTCTCGTAGTTTCTGAAATTTTCAAGAGTTAAGTGTTTTACGTACATTTTAGTTAGTGATACGAACAGGTAAAATCAGATATTCGTATTTTTCTCCATTTATAGATTTTAAGAGACATGGGTTGATGCTGGCTTTGAACTCCAGTAATACCTTTTCCTCATCCACTACTTTCAGTACGTCCAAAATATATTTGGAATTAAATCCTATCTTAAGATCATTTCCTTCTTTTTCGATTTCTATTTCTTCTCTTACATTACCTTCTTCCGATTTTGAAGTAATGATAAGTTTATTATCTTCGATATTGAAAATGATAAGATTGTTTCTCCCTTCTTTTGCAAGTAGAGAAGCTCTTTCGATAGAATCCATCAGGAAGTTTCTGTTTATAACAACTTTTGTTTCACTTTCTTTTGGAATAATATCTCTATACTTTATAAATTCTCCCTCGAGAAGTCTTATAATAATCTTGGTATTTTCAAGAAGAAGCATTGCTTTCTTTGAAGAAATCACCATCTTGATGTCACTTTCTTCTTCAATATCCATGATTATTTTATTCACATCATTTAGTATTTTTGCTGCTATTATGGTATTTCTTTCAATATTTTCGCCCATAAGAGTGCGGCTTATAGCCATTCTGAAACCGTCAAGAGCTACCATATTAAATTTCCCGCCAACCATCTCAAGAAGCACACCTACTATTACTCCTTTTGATTCATCTATGCTGGCAGAAAAGGAAGTTTTTCTTATCATATCCTTAAATTCTTCTTTTTTAAGGTATACTGTATCGGAATTTTCTTCAATTTCTCCTATTCCCGGAAATTCATCGGCAGAAAGTCCTACGATTTTGAATTCAGAAGAAGATGACTTAATAACTATATTTCCTTCTTCCTGTTCTTCCACCATAATATCTTCATTAGGAAGTCTTCTGATGATATCTCCAAAAAGTCTGGCCATAACAACAGTAGAACCCGGTTCTTCCACTTCTACATCTTCTATTACTTTTTCAATACTTATATCAAGATCTGATGCAGTAAGTATAAGTTTTCCTGTTTCTGTTGCATTTATAAGAATGCCTCTAAGGATGTTGATTGTAGTTTTGGTGCTGACTGCTTTTGAAACAGTGTTCAGAGCTTTTGCCAAAACATGCTGGTTACAAGTAAATTTCATTAGCTGTTCCCTCCGGGCTTAGTTGTTTAAATTTTAAAGTATTATTAATATTATAGCTTGTTAATTCTGTGGAAAAATGCCTTATTTATATAAAAATCAATGTAGTAGCAGCATTAATATATCTGTTGATAATGTGATTTATTTATAAACAGGATTTTTACAAAAATATTTTAACACATAAAAGCTAGGCTTGAATACTATTTTGAAGTTCCTGAATTATTTTTTTAAGTTCATCGCTTGTTTTAAGCTCTTCACTTATTTTCTTACAGGCGTGAAGCACTGTGGTATGATCCCTTCCACCGAAAAATTCTCCTATTTCAGGAAGAGATTTTGAAGTAAGTTCTCTGCAAAGATACATTGCTATCTGTCTTGGATAAGCCAGAGTTCTGACACGCTTTGAAGATTCAATGTCAGCCACCTTTATATCAAAGTATTTGCAAACTTTCTTCTTTATATTAGTTGGATTTATTTCTTCTTCCTGACCTTCGAAAAGTTCTTTGAGAGCTTTTCTTGCAAAAGTCATATTGATTTCCTGATGCAAAAGATCCGAGAAAGAAATAACTCTTGTAAATGCACCTTCCAATTCTCTTACATTTGAAGGAACTTTTTCAGCAATAAAATCAATAACTTCTTTTATATCGTCGTTTACTTCAATTCCTGCATTATTTGCATTATTTAAAAGAATAGCAACTCTTGTTTCAAAATCAGGAGCTGAAATATCAGCTACCATATTCCAGGAAAATCTGGATCTTAATCTTTCTTCTATTTTTGTGAGCTTATTAGGAGCTTTATCAGAAGAAATTACAATCTGCTTTTTCAGTCCGAAAAGATACTCAAAAGTATTGAAAAATTCTTCCTGTGTGGAGTTCTTCCCCTCTAAAAATTGAATATCGTCGATCAAAAGAACATCTATGTCTCTGTATTTACTGCGAAATTCGTTCATGTTGTGGATGTTATTGATTGAATTACTTCTCATAGCCGTAATCAGCTCATTTGTAAACATCTCAGTGGAAACATAAAGAATTTTTTTATTACTGTTTTTTAAAATATAATGTCCGATGGCATGCATCAGGTGTGTTTTACCAAGGCCGGAATCACCATACAAAAAAAGAGGATTGTAAGAATCCGACGGAAATTGAGCAACAGCAAGCGCTGCAGCATGTGCCATCTGATTGGTTGGACCTACTACAAAATTTTCAAAACTGTACTTAGGATTGAGATATTTTTCATCTGTATAAAGAGAATCTTCCTTTTGATTTCCGTTAAGAACAGGTTCTTCCTGCTGCTCGGAAACAGAAATGCTGTATTTTTCATTAAAAACTACAGCAACAGATCTTTCAATCAATTCTTTATATCTCTTAGAAATGATATCATAGATAATTTTTGAATTAGCTGTGATATAGAAAATCTTCTGTTGCTCATCAATTCTCTTTGGAACGAGATTTTCAATCCAAGTACTGAAAGCAACCGGAGTGATTTCCTCTTTAATAATATTGAGAACTTCTTCCCATTTTAGTCTTAATTCCTGATTAGTCATAATGGTATCCTTTATTGCGAAGTGTATGGGTGAAATGTGCGCTTTTCACTCACGGGTTATATTATAACCGAAAAAGTTATCCACAAGCAAGTGGAAAAATAAAAGTATTTTTTAAAAAACATTTATTAAAAATTTATAAAGTTATCCACCATCTGTGTATATCTTTGTGTATAAAATTCATAGATATAGTTGTTTTAAAATTTTAAAACCCCAACATGTATTGTTTAAATGAATATACACATTAATAAAATGATATCCACTTGCAAAAAGGGGATAAACATTGATAAATTGCCTGTTTTATTCATTGACTTTTGGGTGCTATTTTTATATAATACTAGGGTATCTGTGCGTTATTGAAATTTAGATAACGCTTTAAAAAAACTAA
>JAEEKM010000149.1 GCA_016282455.1 Treponema sp.
TGTAAAACTTACTGGACGAACTGGAAAGAATATTCGCGAAATGTTTGCATATCTTGATGAAATAAAAAAGCCAATCTGGATTCGTCACGTACTTGTTCCTGGCATTACAGATAATGATGAATATCTTACACAAACTCGCGACTTTATTCGTACTCTTCATAATGTTGAACGTGTAGAAATTTTACCTTACCACGGTCTTGGTGCAATAAAGTATAAGGATTTGGGAATTGATTATCCTCTTAAAGATTTAGAAAGTCCAAGTGTAGAAAGAGTTCAGAATGCAAAGAAGATTCTTGAATGTGATAAATATACAAAATGGAAAGATTAGATTATGAGTAAATATTTAGATAAAGCAAAAGAAATTCGTGCAATTGTTGAACCTCATCACAATTGTACTCAGTCAGTTCTGATGTCTTTTACACAGAGCTTGAATCTTGATGACAAAACCGCCTTTAAGATTGCAACAGCTTTTGGTGGAGGCATGAAGTCTGGTATTACCTGCGGAGTAATTACAGGAGGTCTTATGGTTCTGGGCCTTTTTGATGTAGATTCTCCAGAAGATACTCAGGCCCTGGTAAAATTTTTCCGTGAAAAGCATGCTCAAATGATAGATTGTGCAGACCTTCTTAAGGCCAACGCAGCCGCTGGTGGAACTCGAAAACCTCATTGCGATGCCCTTGTTTACGAGATGGTAGAATACGTAGAAAAAGTACTTAAGGAAAAAGGAAAAATCTGATATTAACAACCTCATATTCCGATATGAGGTTCCTCATTTTAATCTTGTATAAAAATCTCATGCCTGTAATATTTACTTTTATATGAAGAGATTATTTTTGATTTTGCTGCTGGCTTTGAGCACAGCATGTCCAATGCTTTTTGCGACTTCCTTTACCCAAAATGATTCCCGCTTTTCACAATTTACTGAATATCTTGATGAGATAAACAAAGCCTACCACATTCCGGGAATGGCTTTAGTTATCACAAATCCGGATGAGACTTTGCTTGAAAAAGCTTACGGCCAGTGCACAAGTCTGGACCAGCTCTTTTATATCGGTTCAATGAGTAAGTCTTATACTGCGGTCTGCATTATGCAGCTGGTAGAGAAGGGCCTTGTAAAACTTGAAGATGACATTTCGCTTTATCTTCCGGATTATAAGTTTTCAAAGCCGGTTACAATTCTTTCGCTTTTAAATCAGACAAGTGGTTTTGATACGCATGCAAAGCTTCACAATGTTAAGCAAAAAGATTCTTATGGTCACTATGAATATGCAAATGTGAATTATGATCTGCTTGGAAAAATCATAGAAGCAGTCAGCGGTCAGACTTATGAAGATTATATTCAGCAGAATCTTTTTGATCCGCTTGGTATGGATGATTCACGAGCAAATGCCTGGGCTGTAAAGGATAGTCCTAAACTGCTCTTAGGTAACCGCAATTATTTTGGATTTTTTAAGCAGGGCCAGACTGATATCCCGACAGAAAAGTCCTGGTTTCATGAGCCGGCCGGTTACATTGCAACAAGTCCACATAATCACGCAAAGTATTTGAGAATGTATCTGAATGATGGAAAGACGGGCGGATCTGAGAACTCGGAGAATTCAGGTAATTCAGAAAATTCAGCAGCTCAGATTCTAAGCCCTGAAAGCATTCAGAAAATGTGGTTCAAAAATGTCAGTGAGGAGTCAAAGCAGTTTGACCTTTATTACGGCATGGGCTGGAATTACATGAACTGGCAGGGGCAGCCAATGTTCTTCCATGGCGGTCAGGTAGAAAATGGAATTACCTTCCAGTATATTCTTCCCGATAAAAAGCTCGCCGTCTGCTTTATGATAAATGCCAGCGATTATCTTGTGATGAATAATCTTATGAACAATGTGGTTTTTGATAGTGTGAATATTCTGAACGGGGAGGAGGCTCCGTTAATAAATCATACCAAATGTTTTTTACTTCACCTTGCATTAAATGCCCTTTATCTTGTTATGATGGGCCTTTCTGTGTTCTTCCTGATTAAAGTCAGAAAAGTAATTCCTTGTATTATTTGCTTCCTTGTATGGCCGCTTTTCCTTCTTACCTTTACAAAACTTTTGCTGTCAACACCGCTTTGGGTTGTAAGACTTTTCGTACCTGATTTTTACGGAGTGATTATAGCCAGTGCTGTAATTGCATTTGCCGGCGGCCTGATAAGACTGCTTCAAAAATTTATTTTTGATAAATGATTTTCGCGTTTGAATAAATAGAAAGAAAACCGATACGGTCGCCGGTCTCAAGAAGATGATAAAGCTTGTTGAGACGATTTTGAACGGTTCCGAGAGTCAGTTCAAAATCAATGGCGATTGCTTCGTATTTTACTCCCTGCTGAATAAGCTCCAGCCACTGGGCGTCACGCTTTGTGGTTTCAGAATAATCTGCAATATTTAAAACCTTGTCTTCAGCACTTTGTGATTTCATATATTCATACAAAATAAAAATGATACAGAAGGTGATGGGGATAATCTGAATTGCGTCAAAGGCTCTGTTAAAGAAAGCCTCTCTTCCGAATCTGAGTCCAGAAAAAAATGGGAGAAGGTAGAGCAGTAAAAGTCCGATGATTTTCGGCACTTTATGACATCTGAAATATCCTCGTATCCAGAGCAGCAGAAACGCAAGCTCCATCAGAATAACAGGAAAGGCCGGATTCGAATCTCCTATAGAATTTGTGATAGAAAAATATAAAAGTGAAGGAACAAACAAAGCAAGCTTTTCAGGCTTTGCAATTATAAAAGCCAGAATTACCAGACTTACCGGCCCGAATACAAGACCGAAAATACAGGGATAATCATGCAGACAAAAAACGTCATAAACAGCATGCCCTGTCAGATAAAGAAGAATTGCAATGAATAAAACGGAAACAATTCGGATAAAGTGCAGAAAGGATTTAGAATAAATTGTCTTCATAATGTAATTATATTGTGGTAACTTCTTTTTTTCTATATAATAGTTTCACTATTCAGTTCTAAAGTCATTACTGTGACTGAAACAGTATTTTAATTGAGGATAAAAATGATAGATAAGTGGGAAATTGTAATCGGTTGCGAAATTCATACTCAGCTTTTGACTAAAACCAAGGCCTTCTGTGCCTGCGAAAACCGCTACGGTGGAATGCCAGATACACGTGTTTGTCCTGTATGTCTGGGACTTCCAGGCGCTATGCCACGTATTTCTAAAGGCTATGTAGAACTCGGAGCTGTTGCCGGTCAGGCACTCAACTGCAATATTGCACGCTTTACAAA
>JAEEKM010000150.1 GCA_016282455.1 Treponema sp.
AGGGAGTATGTAAAGTACATTATTTCCCACACACATGCAGACGTTATCTTTCACTGTGCCGCCTACAAGCACGTGCCCATGATGGAAGAAAACCCGGTGGCATGTATTGAAAACAATGTCTTTGGAACAAAGAACTTAATTGATGCAGCCCTTGAAGCAGGAACAGAAAAATTTGTTCTTATTTCAACCGATAAGGCAGTTGACCCCGTGAGTGTTTACGGCGTGAGTAAAATGCTTTCTGAAAAACTTGTCATGGATGCCGCACAAAAAGTTTCTAAACAGGCCTTCATGTTTGTCCGCTTCGGAAACGTTCTTGGAAGCAGAGGTTCAATTCTCCCGGTCTTTATGGAACAGATTGCAAGCGGAGGACCGGTAACAGTTACAGACAAAAAAATGGAAAGGTATTTTATGACCATTCCTGAAGCCTGTTCTCTTGTACTGCAGTCAGGCGGGGTTGGAAAAAACGGAGCCTCATATCTTCTTGACATGGGTGACCCTGTAAAAATAATTGACCTTGCAGAACAGATAATCCGTTTTGCAGGCTTTGAACCTTACAAAGACATGGACATTTCCTTTATTGGTGCCCGACCCGGAGAACGTCTTACAGAACCCTTGTGGCTGCCGGAAGAAAGACCGACTGCAACAAAGTACAAAAAACTTCTTACACTCACTCCACTTCCACCAGAAGGTTATGATTTAAACGCCTTGCTTAAAGAACTAGAACCCATCTGTGTTTATGATGAAAAGCACAAAGAACTTTTTAGAAACAAAGAAGAGCTTTTAAAAATTCTCCGCAGTGCAGTTTCCTCACTGGACAGTTTTTATGTAGACATGGCTTCTTCGGTAAAGGTGGTACTCTAATGGCAGAATTAAAAGTTCCTTTTTTTAAAGCATCAATCGGCAAGGAAGAAGAAGAGGCTGTTCTTTCTGTTTTAAGAAGCGGTTGGCTTACAACAGGAAAAGAGTCGCATGAATTTGAAAAAGAGTTTGCAGAAAAAATAGGTGCAAAACACGCACTTGCAGTAAACAGCAACACAAGCGGAATGATTCTTGCAATGGAAGCCTGCGGTGTAAAAGAAGGTAAAGCAGTAATCACTACCCCCTACACTTTTGTTTCAACTGCCGCCTCTGCCCGCCACCTGGGAGCAGACGTATACTTTGCAGACGTAACCAAAGACACCTACTCCATTGACCCTGACTCGATTGAAAAAATATTAGTGAGTCCAAAAGGAAAAAATGTAGTTGCCATTGTTCCCGTTCACATTGCAGGACTTGTCTGTGACATGGTAAAAATTCAGGCGCTTGCAAAAAAATACAATGTTAAAATAATTGAAGACTGCGCCCACTCATTCCCAAGCAAAACAAAACTTGGCTACGCAGGAGTTTTAGGAGACGCAGGAGTATTTTCTTTTTATGCAACAAAGACCATTACCACCGGTGAAGGCGGCATGGTAACCACAAACAATGATGAGATTGCAAAAAGAATTTCTTCCATGAGGCTTCACGGAATGAACCGCGATGCATGGGACAGATACACTTCTTCCAAAGCCAGCTGGGAGTATGACATAATATCCCCCGGTTACAAAAGCAACCTGCCGGACGTACTTTCTGCAATTGGACGCATTCAGTTAAAGAGAGCAGAAGAGTTTGACACCAAAAGGAAAGTTCATGCAAAAAAATACAATCAGGCATTTTCTGAATGTGACTTTATCATCCCGCCGCCGGACGGAGAAGGAAACTCCTGGCACCTTTATCTTTTAAGGCTGAGGCTTGAAAAACTCACTATTTCCAGAAATGACTTTGCAAAAAAACTTCAGGAAGAAGGTATTGGAATAAGCATGCACTTTATTCCTCTTTTCCATTTCACATACTGGAAAGAACTCTACACTAACTTCAGGGCAGAAAACTTTCCTAATGCAGAAGAAATGTTTGTTTCAACAATCACACTTCCCCTCTGGCCTGACATGACGGAAGAAATGACTGACTATGTAATTGAGAAAGTAAAATCTCTGGGAGAAAAATATCATGCCTAGAAGTAAGCGGATTACAAAAAGCTCAATGCACATTTCTTACCAGAAAGAGTTTTATACTGACCTTACTGCCCCGGCCCTGCTCTATGCAAAAATAATCAGAAGTCCAGCTTCCAAAGGTTACATTGCTTCTGTTTCTCACCCGGACTTACCCGAGGGCTATTTTATTTTTACCGCCCGTGACCTGCCCGGAGAAAACACCATAGACTCACCTTCTGGAAAAACAAATATTTTCTGCGACGGGCTAATTTCCTACAGGGGTGAACCAGTCGGACTTCTTGTTGGTCCCGATGAACATACGCTAGGCACCTTGCTTGAAGAAGTAGAAATTGTTCTGGATGACGAAGAACACACAAGAACTTTTTCAAAATCAAAAGCCCTGCTTCCAGGCACTGGCGAAAATGAAGAAAACAGACTTACCGCTTCTGAAAAAACAGAAGACTTTAAACTTGCCACAAGAAACATAAAATACGGTCCCTGTTTTGAAGCACTTGAAAACGAAGAAGAAGCGCCGGGGATTTCCAGCGTATTCGAAAACTGTTCCCATGTCACTCAGGGCTGCTGGACCTACACTCCGGAGTTCCCCGACAGCAGTGAAACAAACGGAGCCCTGGTTACTTTTGCAGACGGAAAACTAACTCTCTTTACACCTGCGCAGTGGCCTTCCTATTTAAGAAGCACAATCACCAAAGCCCTTGAGATTCAGGCTGAAAACATTACCATAAAAAAAACTCAGGTTACGGGAACAAACTCAAACAGCATCTGGTACAATGCCATCATTGCAACCCAGGCTTCCCTTGCCTGCATTAAAACCGGTAAGAGCGTAAAACTTGTTCTTTCAAGACAGGAACAAAAATCTTTTCTTGGTTCACCCCGCCCCTTTACCATCACTCATAAAACTGGAATTGACAAAGACGGACTTATCCGTGCAATGCAGATTGATATTGATGTAGATGCAGGAAACATGAATCCCTTTGCACAGGAAATTCTTGACCGTCTTGTTATTGCTTCCACAGGCTGTTATGAATGTGAAAACCTTTCCATAACCGCAAACGTATTCCGTTCACATTACCCGCCTGCTTCCATTGACCTTCGCATGATTGACTGCGCCGCATTTTATGCAGTAGAAAATCAAATAGGAAAAATCTGCAGGGAAGCAAAAATCTCTCCCATTGAGTTCAGAATAAATAACTTTAAGAAAAGCAGCAGTGCAAAACACCGCACTTCTTTCCCCGTTAAAATAAATCTTGATAAAAGAGATGAGGCAACACTTGCCCTTGCAAAACTCACGGACTTTAACAGAAAATACATCACTTACGAACTGGACAGTTCAAGCAGAATAAAGTCTCTTCTGAAAATGCAGATGGGAGAAACTTCCATTACACCGCTTAGGGGAATTGGAATTGCCTGTGCTTACGAAGGAGCCGGTTACATGGGTTCAAGTCTTTCTGACTCAGGAATGACAATGGAACTTACCCTTGAAGAAAACACCCAGCTCACCATTCACTGTCCGCCGGTTTCCTCTTCTGTTGAAGAAATATTTTCAAAGATTGTAGGCGAAAAACTTTCTGTTCCTCCTTCCAGTGTAAAAATAAATTCTGAGTTTACTGCAAACGAAGAAAGTTCATCTCCAGAAATCATGCAGTCAAGCATAAGCATTCTTACTTCTCTACTGGAAAAATCTTATGACGGAATTAAAAAACGAAAGTCAGATACAGTGCTTCCTTATACGGTGAGAAAAAAATTAAGTACAAGGGAAAGAAGCGACTGGAATAATGAAAGTTTAAGCGGCACTCCCTTTTACAATTCTGCCTTTGGTGCTGCAGTTGTGGAAGTTGAGTTTGATCAGGTAACTTACCGCGAAAACATAAGGGGAATACATCTTGTGGTGAATGCAGGAAAACTCCTTCACACACAGGCAGCAGAGTATTCAATTAAAAAAGCAGTTTCGCAGACTCTGGCTTCTCTTGTAAAAGATGATGCTCCAGGCTGTGAGAAAATAAAAATCTCTTTTGTACAGACAAATGCAAAACCTACACAAATCGGAACCCTTGTTTACCAGATGCTTCCTGCCGCCTACACACAGGCAGTTACACAGGCGCTTGGTTGTGTTGTAAACTCAATTCCACTAAGGACAGACAGTCTTTACGAGCGGCTTCTTGAAGAAAAAATTCTTCTTCTTGCACAGGAAAAAGCCCGTCTTGCGGCAGAAGAAAAAGCAAGGCGTGAAGCGGAAGAAAAAACAAAACGAGAGGCAGAAGAAAAGGCTAAACGTGAAGCACTGGAAAAACAGCTCAAACTTGAAATGGAAACAGACAAAGAAATGCTGAGCAAAGAAGAAAAAACAGACGAGGTGACCCAATGAAAATTCCAGTTACCCTTAATGAAAAGAAAATTGTTTTTGATGCAGACCCTTCAGAGTCACTTCTGGAAGTACTCAGAAGAGAAAATATTTTTTCCGTTAAATGCGGCTGTGAAGAAGGTCACTGCGGAAACTGCATGATTCTTTTAGACGGAGAACCGGTTCCCAGCTGCATTGTTAAAGTAGGCACTGTAAGGGACTGCAAAATCATAACTCTGGAAGCATTTAAATCCATGCCGGAGTATCAGGACATTACAACAGGATTTGCCCAGGCAGGAATTCATCTGTGCGGTTACTGCAATGCGGGAAAATATTTTACTGCCTACGGAATAATCCGCAACCCGGACAGGCCTGCAAAACCTCAGCTTTACGAAGCAATCAGAGGAATCTCTCCCTGCTGTACGGACAGAGACAGTCTTGCAAACGGAATACTCTATGCAATCGCCACAAAGCACACTCGTGAAGGAAGACGGAACAATGCAAAAAAACTCTAGGACTGTTCTCATAACAAAAAATCTTTCCGACGTTCTCTTTCACTTAAAAAGCATAAACGAACTTCAGGTAATTGCCGCTGGAACTGCAACCACAGACTTCGGCGAAAAAATGATTACTACAAGAAATGTTCCTGAACTTAAGTCCATAGACAAGCATGAACTTTACATAGACTTTGGCTCGGCAGTTACCCTTACAAACATGCTGCACTTAGGCAGGACAAACATGCCTCCCCTTCTTTACGATGCTATTGAATCTATTGCAACAGAACCCATACGGAACATTGCAACCCTGGGCGGAAACATCTGTGCAAAAGGAACAAAGCATACCCTGTGGGCACCGCTTCTTGCACTGGATGCCCGTCTTGAACTAAGGTCATCTTCAGAAATAAAATACATTCCCTTTTCCCGTTTTACAGAAGTTCCCGAAGGATTTGTCCTTACAAAAATCCGCGTTTCCTTAGAT
>JAEEKM010000151.1 GCA_016282455.1 Treponema sp.
ACCGCGGTCAGCTCCATCCCTCACGCCAAAAATTTCCCTGCGGACATAGTCTTTGTTGTACCACTGCCGGTCGTAACGAACCCTCATTCCAAAAGCCTGAACCCAGGGGCGGACAATTATTCTGTTGCGGCCGATTACTGTATTGCGGTAAGTTCCGTAAAAATAAATTCTATAAGGTCTCTCTGCCACAGGTGCATACTCAAGAAAATCCTGCTCAAAGTGACTGGGGTAATACATGGGGCAGATTACATCCACATACTCACTCATGAGTTCCACGTCCTGACCTGTTCTTGTTCCAGACCGGTACCAGCCGTTTGCACCGTAAATGTCTATTCCAATGGGAGCATTTATGTTCTTTCTTGCATAAGCCAGGAAAGACATGAGGGCACTTTCTTTATCCATCCCCTTGTCCTGCCAGCGGTAAGTTGCACGCCAGAGGTTTTCTCCGTCAGTGGGGAAACGGATGTAGTCAAATTGAATCTCGTCAAAACCGCGGGACACAAGTTCTTTTGCAATCTCCACGTTGTATTCCCACACTTCTTCGCTGTAAGGGTCTACCCAGTTTTCATCATAGTAAATGGTTTTCTTTTCGCCTGTGGGATTTCCTTCTTCGTCAAGCACATCTTCGGTACCGCGAATGCCAACCCAGGGAGCTTTTGTTTTTGAGTCCCAGACCGCATACTGTTTTTTTCCATAAGCGGCAAGATTTTTATCTTTAAAAACCACAATGCGGGCAATGAGGTAAATGTTGTCTTTTTTAAACTCGCTTACAAAAGTGTCTACATCTATTTTGTAACCGGTAACCCTTCCCTTTTCTTTCAAAAGCGGGCTGACAGGTTCAAAGCGCAAAAGTCCGTAGTCATCTTTCATGTCAACCACAAGGGCATTCAGGTTGTTGTCCTTAATGATTTTTCTGTACTTTTCAATGCCTTCCATGTTACGGGTCTGATAGGCAGAAATGTAAACGGCTTTCTGTTTGTCTGCCTTTGCACCCCAGGGAGTAAGCACAAAATCAGGATTAAGCATCCAGAGTTCACAAATGTTTATGCGGGCTTCAAGTCCGTTCATCTTCTGCGGAACAGAAGCGGCATTTACCAGAGCATGAGGCTCATTTAAAAGAGGCTGCCACTTTTTGTATTCAGAAGGAAGTTCATAAACCTTATTGTCATTCAAAGAAAGATACTGAAGTTTTCCTATTGTAGAGAAAATAATTTTTTCATTACTCTGGCAAAGTCCGTCAATTGAATCTGCCTTTTCACTTCCGGCATAAATTTTTTCTGCACGTTTTGTTTTCCAGTCAAACTTAAAAATGTTCGGAAGGAAGGTCTGTGCCATGTAAAGTTCTGCGTAAAGTTTTCCGTCTGCACCCTTACAGACCACAGGAAGAATGTCGCTTATTTCGTCAGTCTGGGTAAGGCTTGGCATGGCAGTAAAACCTGCGCTCACATCAATCCAGGCGGGATTCTTTGCATCCAGTCTGTAGTAGCTGAAACCAAGAATGGGGTGGGACATAAAAACAACAGTTTCGTTTCCCGTAACGTTTCCCTTGGCATCGTAGAGCGGCATTTTGGAAACCGCCACCGCTTTCATTCCGGCAGTGCGGGTACTCATGGAACCAATGGATTTCCAGCTTTCACCGCCGTCCCTTGTTACAAAAACTGCATCTTTTGTTGCAGTAACCACTGTGAGGGGATCAAAGGGGTCAACACAAATATCTTTAAGGAGCTGGGCTTTCTGCTCAAGGCTTTTTACATTTCCTTCGTATTTTTTTACTGTAAGAAAAGTAAGTCCGTTATTTTTTTCGGTAAAGGTAACAAGGTCATCAGAAACAACAATGCCTTTTTCCGTAACGAAGAACCAGCGTTTTCCACCACGGGCAATCTGATTTACCCTGCCCTCAGTCCAGAGGGGCTCCACTTCTCCGTTTTCATAAACACGGAAAAGTCCGTTGTCAGTTCCAACAAGAAAAGGTTCGTCAGAATTTTTATTTTTCTTTTCAGGCAGAGTCTCCGGTAACTGATATAAAGGCTTTGACTGGGCAAAAACAGCCGCTGTAAAAAACAAAGCAAGGCAGACTTTTAAAAACACTCTTCGCATATCAAGATTATCGGCAAATCGGTCTTTCAGTTTAGCAAAATCCGCCGGCAAATATGCCAGCCCTTGAAGTCAAATTAAAAGCACACTAAAATAAAGCCATGGATTTCTTTGAGCTGGATGCATTTCTTAAGCTTTCCCAGACCCTGCATTTTGCAAAAACGGCACAGGAAGTGAACTTGAGTTCTTCTGCCCTGAGCAGACTCATTTCCCGTCTGGAAGAAGAAACCGGCACTGCACTTTTTGAACGCAACAACAGGGAAGTCCACCTTACCGAAGAAGGCCTTAAGTTTGCAAAGTTTGCAGAAAAATGCATTGGAGAAAAAGAACATCTGCTTGAAGAACTTGCCTTTAACGACGGAGAAGTCCGGGGTGTACTCCATGTTTATGCAAGCGTAACTGCCTGTTACACAATCATGCCGCCTTTCCTAAAAAAACTAAAAGAAAAATATCCCCACATACAGCTGAACATTCAGACAGGTGACCCCGCCGCTGCAGTAGATGCAGTTAAAGAAGGTCGGGCATAACTTGCAGTAGCCGCACTTCCAGAAGCAAAACTGGATCAGTTTGACTGCATCTCCATAAGGCAGAGTCCACTTGTCTTTGCCGCCGCAAATCCAGGTCCATACGTAGAAGTTTTTGGAAGCCCCCAGGACATTGTTTCTTCGGTGCCGCTTATTCTTCCGCGCACAGGTCTTGCCCGTTCAAGATTTGACTCCTGGGTAAAAAGCCGTAACGTTACTCCGGTAATTGCGGCAGAAACAGAAGGTAACGAAGCGGTAATGGCACTTGCAGCACTGGGACTTGGAATCGGTCTTGTACCCAAAATTGTTCTGGACTACGGTCCCTACAAAGAAGGCTTTATCTGTCACAACGCAGGAAACGCACTGGGCTACTATGACATTGGTTTTATCCAGCGCTCTGTATTTTCAGGAAACGAAAGGCAGCGGGCCGTAAGAAATGCAGTGGATGAAATCCTTCATCTTACACCCAGGGGAGAATGAATTACTATGGAAGAAAAAAACATTATCATACACAGCATTCTTTTAGTACCCATGCTGATGATTTTTTTCAGTCTTAAAAATGGTGAAACTTCCAGGAACCAGCACAGACCCTATTTTCGTGCCATGTCAGGAGTAAATATTATTCAGATTATAAGCGAACTAATTTACCTGGTACTTCACACTCATTTTAAAACAAACACTATTGCAAAGTACACCGGTGCTTTTTTCATGGGAATTTCCTTTGTTTCCTATTATGTAATCCTCAGTCTCTTTTCTTTTTACGCCTATGCCTTTATCTCTCAAAAGAAAAAGATTTCTCATCTCTGGGCAAGCATTACAATTCCTGTTTGTGCAGTTTATGCCCTGGGCTGGTTCATCTCCTGTTTTAACGGAATGTTCTACAACGTGCAGAGTGACATTCCATACAGGGGTATTCTTTACCATGCAGGACAATTGGGCGGTTTCTTTGTTTTTGTAGACATGTTCATTCTGATAATTACCTCTGTAAAAAGTGTCGGAATAAAAGATTCCATCATCCTCCTTAACTTTATAATTTTCCCGCTGATTGCAGTTTTACTCAGAAAACATAAGCCTGAAATTTCTTTCATGCCCATCAGCATTTCTTTTCTAATCATGCTCATTTATTCTTACATTCAGGTGCGACAGGCCCAGCTTATTAAAGAACAGGAAGTTCAGCTTTCAAAAGATAAGTTTGCAATTATGATAAGTCAGATCCGGCCGCATTTTATTTTCAATTCCTTAAACTCAATTTATGTTCTCTGCGGAAGGGATCCTGAAGTTGCAAGAAAAGCCATCAATGATTTCTCTTCTTACTTAAGAACCAACATAGAGATTCTTGAAAATGATGATTTGATTCCTGCCGCAAAAGAACTTGAGCACCTTGAACATTACCTCAATCTTGAAAAACTCCTCTTTGGTGAGGATTTGAACATTGAGTATGATATAGGTGATATCAATTTTAAAATCCCCCCTCTTACCCTGCAGCCGATTGTAGAGAATGCGGTAAAGCATGGAATTTTAAAAAGAAAGGGTGGCGGTACTGTCCGTATTTCCATTCAGGCAAAAGATAAGATGCACGAAATTTGTGTTGATGATGACGGAGTGGGCTTTGACATAAACTCATTTCCTGCCGATGGAATACAGCACATTGGTATGAAAAATGTGAGGGAAAGACTTTATCTGATGTGCCACGGCAATCTGGACATACAAAGCATTCCCGGAAAAGGTACATGGATTAAAATCCAGATTCCTGATGACTGGTACTGATAAGTCTGCGTTAATACTATTATTTTTGCAACTGGAGGTTTTCTTATGAAAGTACTTGCGCTTGATGATGAGGCCCTTGCCCTGGAAGGTCTTGTGAGTGAAATAAAAGAGGCACTTCCTGACTCAGAAATTCTTAGTTTTAGAAATCCTGATGAAGCCATGGAAGCCCTTGCGACATTTGTTCCTGACATTGTTTTTCTGGACATTGAAATGCGAACGGATAATGGAGTTGATGTTGCAAGACGAATAAAGGCTTTGAATGAAAAAGTTAATATCATTTTTGTTACCGGTTACAGTCAGTATATGGAAGATGCATTTGAAATGCATGCAAGCGGTTATGTTTTAAAACCTGTAACACAGGAAAAGATTCTTAAGGAACTGAATAACCTGCGCCACAAACCACTTTCGGAGAAAAGAGTTTTTGCCAGAACCTTCGGAGACTTTGCCCTCTTTGCAGACGGAATGCCTGTTTCTTTTACTTATGCAAAATCACTTGAACTGGTTGCTTTTCTTGTGGATGCTAACGGAGCTTTATGTTCAATAGATAAAATTATCTGTAACCTCTGGGAAGATGATGACACTGCACAGAATAAATCTTACCTGCGTAATCTTGTGAGTGACATACGCCATACGCTTAAAGGTCTGGGAATTGAAGATATACTAGTTAGTACCAGGTGCTTGTATTGAATTAACAAAACAAAAGTTTCAAGTGACTATTTTGATTTTCTTGAAAGAAAAAATGATGCACTGGATGCTTTTAACGATGAATACATGAGTCAGTACAGCTGGGCAGAAAGCACCCTGGGCGCTTTAATGAACGGCAGCCTGTAAGAATTACAGGCTTCGCCTGCTTACGAGTTTCCGCTGGCGCAGAAACTCGCAGTTTTTTTTACTGAAGAATTGCTCCCTTGTCGGCAGAAGAGACTAATTTGGCATAGCGGGCGAGGTAGCCTTTTTTTACTTTTGGTTCTGGGGCTTTCCACGCGGCGCGGCGTTTTGCAAGTTCTTCATCACTTACTTCAAGTGTAATCTTGTAGTTATTGATGTCCAGTGTAATCTTGTCACCTTCCTGTACAAGTGCAATTGGTCCACCGTCGGCAGCTTCCGGTGAACAGTGTCCAAGAGAAGCACCACGAGTTGCACCGGAGAAACGTCCGTCAGTAATAAGGGCAACCTGTTTATCCAGTCCCTGTCCTGCAAGAGCAGCGGTTACTGCAAGCATCTCACGCATACCGGGGCCACCCTTTGGTCCTTCGTAGCGGATAACCACAACATCACCAGGGTTAATCTGTCTTTTCTGAACTGCTTCCATGGCTTCACTTTCGTCGTTAAACACACGGGCAGGTCCAGTGTGCTTCATGAGTTCAGGAGCACAGGCACTTCTCTTTACCACTGTACCGTTTGGTGCAAGGTTTCCAAAGAGAATGGCAATTCCACCGGTGGGGCTGAAGGGGTTTTCAATTGGTCGGAGAATTTCAGGATTGCGGTTTTTTACACCTGCAATATTTTCTGCAATAGTTTTTCCAGTAGCAGTAATCAAATCTGTTTTAATAAGATTTTTCTTTGCAAGTTCTGCAAGAACAGCCTGTACTCCGCCTGCATCATTTAACTCACAGATAAAGGTATGTCCTGCAGGTGCTAAGTGACAGAGGTTTGGTGTACGCTCAGAAATTTCATTCACTTCATGAAGGTCAAGCTCAAGTCCTGCTTCGTGCATGATTGCGGGAACATGAAGCATTGTGTTTGAAGAACAGCCCAGTGCCATATCTGCGGCAAGTGCATTGCGGAAGTTATCCAGAGTCATCATCTGGCGGGCAGTAATACCCTTATTGTACATGTCCATTACAGCCATGCCTGCGTGTTTTGCAAGGGCAAGACGGGCACCTGTTATGGCAGGAATTGTTCCGTTTCCAGGAAGCCCCAGACCAAGAACTTCTGTAAGACAGTTCATGCTGTTTGCAGTAAACATACCGGAGCAGGAACCACAGCCGGGGCATGCAACTTTTTCCATTTCACGGAGCTGCTCTTCTGTAATTTTCCCTGAAGCAACGGCACCACCGCCTTCACACATATCGGTAAGTGAAAGATTTTTGTCTGAGTAAGGATTTCCTTCTTCGTGGCTTG
>JAEEKM010000013.1 GCA_016282455.1 Treponema sp.
AAACAAAAGAGCAGACAGAAGCCCTTCTGGAAAAACAGCGCGCCCAGGACGAAGCAGATCAAAAACGTGCCCAGGAACTTAAAAATGCAACCGGTGCAAAACAGCAGGAATTCAGCGAGATGATCCGTCGTCTTGAAGCAAAGGAAAAAGAAATCCGCGCAGAAAGCATAAGTCTTCTTTCCCTTAAAAACAGAATTGCCCTCATAGAAAGCGATAAAGCAAATCTTGTTTACTTAAAATCCCAGCTGGACGAATACATTAAACAGAGTGACGCCTACTTTGATGCAAGATGCGAAGAGGATGTTAAAAAAGAAGAATCCAAAGCCTGGAGAAACGGCGAAACAGATGCAAACAATGTTCCCACCGCAACTGCAATAAAAATCAGGCAGAAGCAGATTGACAAAATCAGAAAAAACTACGATGTTGAAAAAAAGAACGCAGCCTCACAGCTCACTGCAACCGTTACAAAAGACCTTCAGAACTATCAGAAGCAGATTGACGAAAACCTGAGCGAACTTAAAAAGACCACTTATGTTTTCCGTTCAATAGACATTACCGACAACTATCTCTCCCTTAACGTTGCCTTCTACGATGCAGACAAAAAAAGCTGGACTGCAAAATCAAGCTTTAACCTTAAGGGCATTCCCAAAACAGATACTTCAAAAGTAAATCTTCCCAGCACACAGATTACCTACCGCACAATGACCGGTAAAGAACCCGCTGACGGAAGCAACATTGACGACTACCAGGCCTATCTTGACCAGGTGGACATGGCAGACTTGTATTTCAGAACTTCTGTTCCCTACCTCTATTCCGAAATTGCACTTACCGTTTTTTACAACGAATTCTCAGACAAATACATTGTGACCCCCGTTTACTACCGCATCTACAAAACACAGGACCGTTCACAGATAGCAAGTTACACAGAAAGAGACTTAGGCCGCACACCTTATACTACTCCTGCAAATACCAGCACAAACACTGGAAGCAGCACTTACACAACGCCCTCAAACACACCTTCAAACAGCATCGTTTTCCCTGCGGAAACTCCCAAATACGCAAGAACAGTTACTTCTTCCCTCTACAAATTCCACAGTGCCCAGAAGGGTCGCAACGGACTTTACTTTGACACCTGCTATGCAAATGCAAGAGACTTTAGCGCACTGGAACTTTCTATGCAGGCTTCTTACGGCGGAAAATATTTCTTCTACGGTTTTGACGGAAGCGTATTCCTCATTCCCAAAAAGAATTCCCTTTATACAGAAACCCCTGTAAACTTCTCTGCCTTTGCAGGACTCGCATTAAACTTTTCTGACCTCCGTTTCTTTACAGAACTTGGCATTGGAGCCTGCGGTTATGCAGATGACCCCTATTCCACAAGCAGAGGCGGATTGAGTTTCTCTGTCATAAACGGACTCGATATTATTACAGGCTCAGTAAGCCTTGGTTTGCTTTACAAATTCCGTTACATGAGCGGCATGGGATTTGTTGACAGCTGGGGAGTTTCCCTTGGACTATTATTTTAGGAGGATAGCATGAAAAAACTTTCAACTTCTTTTGCAGCACTTGCATTCTCTCTTGCAGCCCTGTCACTTACATCCTGCGGTTCTATTTTGAACGGCATCATAAAAACAACAGACGACATAGGCTCATACACCAACCCCACGGTAACAGATTCTTCCAGTAACTGGACAAAAGCTACCATCATCGACGAAAGCTATATAATTTACACTTTCACCGGTTCAAGCAAAAACACAATTAAAATCAGGGACAGCAGGTTCTCTTCTTCCTACACCAGCGACATTATGGCAGACGTATGGTACGGAAGCTATACTGCAGATTCCCCTGTCATAGACGGTTATGATTTTGGTTCTGCCACAGGAAAATCCATTTATCCCAGCTACGAAAAAGTTTATGTAAAAGTATACTGCGAAAAATACGACGGCGGTTCTTTTGCAATCAACGTTACAGATTACTATGGCGACAATGTGGATCTTACAAAAGTCTCTTCCACTACAAACGGCTGGTACAATAACGAAGTAAAATCCGGCACTTCCTATGTAGTCTACTCATTTACTGCAGATGAAAAAAATAAAATCTACGTAAACGACAAAAGCAATTCAGAAAAAACTGCTGACGTAAGCATTGACATTTCAGACCGCAGTGATTTTGACATGCTCACTTCAAGACTTTATGACATGTGGGACGGAGAAAGTAATACTCCCTACGCCCTTACCGGTGATGACAATTCACAAAGTCTCTCGGGTAAGAAAATCTATCTTAAAATTTACGCAGCCTTAAACAATGACGCAAACAAGGGAACTTTTGCAATAAAGGTTACCGACAAAAATGATGTTCACGTAAACCTTACAACAGAAAAGGTTGTAACAAAACCCGTCGTAAACTGGAAGGAAGAAAACCTTACTTCCGGCACTTCATATATTGTTTACAAGTTTACAGGCGACAGTGAAAATACGCTTTATCTTCTGGACAAAAATAATTCAGACTACACTGCAAGCGTTTACATAGATGTTTACGTTGGCGCCACAAACTATCAGAACGGAAAAACTTCAAACATGTTCTGGAACATTGGTGAAAACGGAAAGACACTTTCTTACAGCGGAAAAACGGTCTACATAAAAGTCTCTCCGGCTTACAGTTCGGACTCTAATGCGGGAACATTTGCAATAAGAGTTACCGATTCAGATGGAAACGATATTGGCCTTACAAAGGTTTCAATAAGTTCATAAACAAGGAATTACATGGAGGAATTCAAATGAAGAAAACTATTTCAGTTTTAGCCGCAGTTCTTACACTGGCCATTTTTGCAGGATGTAAAACTACAGACACTGCAAAGTCTGATGTAGGTGTAGGAAGCAAGACAAAGGTTGACGGAAAAACCTACAAGGTAGTTAACTCTCAGGGTGCAACTTTTAACAGAACAGTTCCTGAGTGGGTACTTCTCCTGGTAGACGGACAGTACAGCCAGCAGGTTCTTTCAGAAGCAATGCCAAACCTTGAAGGACGCAAAGTTTTCGTAGTGAGCGACAGGGGCGACAATCTTGACTTTGTAAAGCGCTGGGTAAATCTTGTTGACATTGAAACAGAAGTCGGTGCTACCCTCGAACGCGTTACAGGTAAAGTTGTTACTGCAAAATTCGAAGGCGACAACGCAAGGAAAGACGGAGAAGACACTCCTACAAAC
>JAEEKM010000152.1 GCA_016282455.1 Treponema sp.
CCGCTTGCTGCAATGCGGCCCTTATCAATTACAATTATTCTGTCTGCATGACGCACGGTTTTTAATCTGTGGGCAATCATGATTACGGTTTTTTCTTCCGTCAGATGCTCAATTGCTTTCATCAGGTCACGTTCATTTTCCGGGTCAACATTTGCAGTTGCTTCATCAAGAATGATAACAGGTGCATCTTTCATGATAGCCCTTGCAATGGAAATGCGCTGGCGTTCACCTCCGCTTAAGGAAGCACCGCCTTCACCAATAAGAGTTTCATAGCCCTGGGGCAGGGACATTATAAAATCATGACAGCAGGCTTTTTTTGCAGCCTCAATCACTTTTTCCATGGGAGCATCGGCCTGCCCAAAGCGAATGTTATTTGCAATCGTGTCATGAAAAAGATAGACGTTCTGAAAAACAAAACTAAAGTTTTTCATAAGGCTGTCCATGCTGTAGTCCCTTACATTCTTACCGCCAAGGGTAACACTTCCGCTGTCACAGTCCCAGAAACGGGAAAGCAGATGACACAAAGTTGTTTTTCCACCGCCGCTTGGTCCCACAATGGCAAGGGTTGATTTCTCAGGTATTTTAAGGGAGATTCCGTCAATTATCTTTCTTGCATTTTGAGAATGTGAATTGTAGCTGAAGGAAATGTCTTTTGCCTCAAGGTCTCTGTTCCCAGGTTCCATATCCATTCCGTCAATGTCCATTGCAGGAAGTGAAAGAATGGCATTTGCTTTACTGACCCCAAGGTCAATTACCCGAAGAAGGGCTGAATAGTTTCCGCCTGCTTCCAGTGCATTAAAAAGCATGAAAGAACAGACCAGCATGGTTGCACAGTCTGCAAGGCTCATGCTTGCGTTTAGATAAAAGGAGATGGAAGCAATCATCATTGCAACGCCACTTAATTTTGCAACAAGAGACTGAAGGTTAGAAACCGGAATGCACCTCATTTCCATTTTAATAAGAGTTTTCTTTCTGCGGTTGATTACCTCGTTCAGTTCCTTACTGCGGCTTCCGGAAAGATTGTAGGCTTTAACTTCTGCAATGCCCTGAATGTATTCAAGCACTTTTGCAATTTCTGCAGTATCATCGCGCATCTTGTCTTCAGAAATATTTTTTACGGCAAGGCGCATAAAAAGATTTACAAACTCAAAGAGGGCAAAACCTGCAAGACCTACGAGTGCAATCCTCCAGTCAAAAAAGAAAAGCATAAGGATGATAAGGGCAGTATCGAGCAGTCCCTGAAAAACCATCATCACGGCACGGGTTGCAACATCCCCTACACTCTCCATTGTGTTTGTTGTAACGGAAGTAATTTCTCCAAGACTGTTGGCATTAAAATATCCCATTGGCAGATAGCGCAGGTGTTCTGCAATCTCAATCCGTTTTTTTGCACAGGTTCTGTAGCCGCCCTCACACTGCCACATTGCAGTTACCTTACGGGTTATAATTCCTCCGATTATGCTCACGCACATAATTGCAAAGGAAAGCCAGACACTTTTACTTTCAAAAGTTTTTCCGTACACAGAAGCGGCAATCACTCCCCGGAGCATTACAGCAACGGCACAAATTCTTAATGCCATAAAAAGCGAATTAAAAATTCCGACTACTATTGAACCATAAAATTTCTTACGGTTTTCTACATCACAGAATTTAAAAAATTTTATAAGTGTTTCAAACATACTCTTTCTTCCTATTCATCCTTTGATTCAACATGGGCTTCCCACATATTCTTATAAAGTCCGCCCTGTGACAAAAGTTCTTCATGACTTCCGCAGGAATCAATGACACCGTCTTTTATTACATAAATCTTATCTGCATCTTTTACGGTAGATAGTCTGTGGGCAATTACAACCAGGGTTTTACCTGCCACAAGTTTTGCAACTGACTTTTGAATGATGGCTTCATTTTCAGGATCCGTGTAGGCAGTAGCTTCGTCTAAAATTACAATCGGTGCATTTTTCATCATTGCCCTGGCGATTGCAATTCTCTGTCTCTCACCGCCACTAAGATGAGTTCCGCTTCCACCTGCAACAGTATCAAAGCCCTTGTCCAGAGACTGGATAAAATCATAGAAGCCGCTTTCTTTTGCAACTGCTTCCACTTCTTCATCAGTAGCATTCTGACGTCCCAGACGAATGTTTTCCCTTATGCTCATGTCAAAAAGATAATTGTCCTGACTTACATAGGCGACCCTGCGGTTGTATTCTTCAAGGGAAAGGTCTTTTATATTCACACCGCCTATTTCAACGGAACCGGAGTCAACATCCCACAAAGAAGCAATGAGGCGTGCAATCGTAGACTTCCCGCTGCCACTCGGACCGACTAAAGCAGTATATGACCCCTGCGGGAGTGCCATGTTTATTCCGTGAAGAATTTCTTTTTTTTCTTCTCCCTTTTTATTTTTGTGATAACTAAAGCGGACATCTTTTAAAACGATTGAATTGTCAACTGGCTTTTTAACATCTGTTTTTGGGCGGGACAGTTCTTCAAGATTCATGATTGAGCCGACTTCACCAAAGATAGCACCCGCTTTTGCAATGTCATCATGATAGGTAAAGGCAATTAAAAAAGGCTGTATGGCAGAAACTGCAAGTATGATTACGGTTATGAAAAGGGAAGCATCCACACTTCCCTTAAGGAACATAAAGCCGCCGATTGGAAGAAGTGATAAAAGCAGCGAAGGAGTAACAACAGTTGCAACGGCATGAGGCCAGATGCAGTCCCGCATCCATTCAACGTAACAGGCAGAACCTTCTCTGGCCGCCTCTACAAAACGTTCATAGGATTTTTTTGTTTTACCAAAGGCTTTAATTACTTCAATACCGTTTATGTATTCAACGGCAGTGTCATTTAAGGCTTTTGTTTTTTCAAGTGCATAATTAAAACGGGCAGTTCCGTCCTTAAACATAAAGCACATGGCAATAAAACCAATTGGTAAAACTGCGAAGGATGCAAGGGCAAGCCTCCAGTCAAGAAGAAAAAGGTAAACCAGAAGCAGAAGGGATAAAATGATGTTGGAAGTATATTCAGGAACGATATGGGCAAGGGTTGTTTCCATGCTGTCTATGCGTTCAATCATTATGCTTTTAAGGGAACCGGAAGGCATGTCAAGAACAGTTCCCAGAGGAAGGCGGGTAAGTTTATCGCACATTCTCTTTCGGATGTTTCCCAAAAGATTAAAGGTTGCAATGTGGCTTAAGGAAGTTGAGATTGCATGAAAGACAACGTTCCCCAGCCAGAAGAGGGCAACTACACCTGTCTCCCGGAGAAAAAGATTCCAGTCCCTTTCTCCCTGCAGAAGCTGGCCGACAATTTTTGCAATCATAAGGTAAGGCAGAATTGAACAGCTTACACTCAGCAGGGCAAAGAAGATGCTGGCGAAGTACTGCCATTTTTTCTCCGCAGCAAATTCGAAAATCCACGAAATAAGGGATTTCTTTTTTTTACCTGAATCAGACATTTATTTCTCCTTTTTTATAATTATATTTTTCTAAAAACTGAATCTTGCTTTTACAAAGATAGAAGACAGATCCTTTAACGCTCCGTACTTACCGTCCTTTTCAAACCCAGGAAGGAAAATCCATGCACCGAGAGAAAACTTTATTTGATCCGAAAGCGCATACTCTGCCTGCGGGTAAATAAAAGAATCCATGTCGTTAAAATTCAAGAGGCCTGTAAAAGAGAGTTCCAGAGTTTCGCTTAACAAACTTTTTGAAACATTAACCGTAAGTCCGTGTTCAAAGTTTTTTTCTCTGGAAAGATTTTCCATGCTGTCCCAGACATAGTCCATAAAATACTGGGCAGTAAGAGTCCAGCCTTCATGCATCCAGTCAATGCCGGCAAGGTAAGAAAGTTCATTGTGGCTTTCACTTAAAGAAATACTTTCTGTGCTTTCTGATTTTTCTTTAATGATTTTTTCAGCTGATTTTTGAAAATGCCGCTGTGGGAAAAAGGCTCCTTCCATGCGAAGAACACTTTCTCCAAGGGGAAGGGCTGCATCAGCTCCAAACATTAAAAGCCGCTCGTACTCTCCGCTAACACTTATGCCGTTTGGAATGTTAAGAGTGTAATCAAGGAGAGGAAGATTTTCCCAGCCGTAGAAGGCATAAAGACTCAAGTCACAAAAAGAAAAGTAGCCTGAAAACTTTGCGCCGTATTCTCCCTCCCAAAAGACTGACTCAGGTTTTGTAAAAGCAGTTACTTCAAGTGGAAGAGTAAAAGTTGTTCCGCTTGCTTCTATAGTATATTCCACACTTGAAGGAATGAAGAAAGGTCTTAAAACATTTCCTTCCTTTAGCGGGAGTGCACTTGAATTAAAGAAAGGAATCCAGAAGACATCAAAAGTAACGCTTTTACCTGTTAATGAAAACTGCAGGGCATCTACAGGAAGTTTTGAATCCTTACTTGTAACGGAAGAAAGGTCAGAAAGATCAGAGGGGCAGATAGTGTTTGTTACATCAATTCCGTCTGCCTTACCCCAGACAATTTTCTGCCGGCCCACTCTCAGACTCCAGAAAGAAGATGTGTAATCCAGGTAGACTTCCCCGAGTGAAAAATCAAGATCTCCGGTAAGGACATTGTAGTTTACAAGTGCATCTGCAAGAAAAGAACTTTCTCCGTACCAGGCATTTAATTTTCCGTTAAAGGAAGTATTGCCCAGGGTATAGTGACCCCGGCTCTTTTCTTGAGTCCATGGGGCTGAGGCTCCCCAGAGACATTCACCTATTCCAGAAAAATCCACTCCCCCTTCTGCCCCGGGCTGTACTAATGCAAAAGAAAAAAGGCAGACTGCAAGTAATATTTTTCTTTTCATAAGCCACCCTAACGAATACGTCCTTTTTCAAGGGCTGCAACAGTAAAGAGGGAATCATCAATCACACCTTCGTCATAGGTAATGTTTTTTGTTTCAATAAGAGACCAGGTTCCGGTCTGAATGTTTTCCATTTTCATTTTTTGCGCAGTGATATAGCCCTTGATGGTAACAAAATCGCTGCAGGTTAAAATGCGGTGCAGGTTGTCCTGTCTGTCATAGAACTCACACTTGTGCATGATAAAATTATCTTTTGAAATATAGGTGATGGTTCTGGGATCTTTTTCTGTATGAGCTTTACTTATGCATTCAACCTTGTAGCAGTCTGTGCCGTTAATGTTTTCTTCGCCGAGAAGAGTGTACTCATACTTGTTTAAACTCCTCTCTCCCATATCCTGATAGGTAAAATCCGTTCCCATAAAACTTCCTTCGCTTTCACTTCCACTGGAGGCAATGCGGCGGGTCTTTTTCATGGCAGGCATGTAAAGCCAGTTGTCGGAATCTTTTTTATTTCCCTTTTCATCTTCCTTATATTCAAACATAAGGTAACCCACACCGGAAACATCTTTTGGCGAAGTAAAAACAATTACTTCTTTTGTCATGTCACCGTAGTCTTTGCTTTTCATTATTACTTCCCTGATGCGGTCTGAACCTTTTTTGGAATGAATGGTAAGACTTGCAGTACTGGAAGAAGTTTTTGCTTCGGGCACCTGGTCTGCTTTTTTCATAACCTCGTAGCCGGTAAGATTTTCTGCAAAAAGAGAAGCGCTGAGTAAAAGTGTCGTAAGTGTAAGAATTATTTTTTTCATAA
>JAEEKM010000153.1 GCA_016282455.1 Treponema sp.
TGGCCATGGAACAGATCCAGTCTACGTTACCTGTGTTAAAAAGGAATGTATTTTCCTCAAGGTCATCGCTTTGAATAACTTCTATTCCCGGAAGATAAACATTTTCTGCATCCCGGTACTTTTCATTTTTTTTCATCACAAGGCGCTGGCCGTCGTAACTTTCAAGAGTGAAGGCTCCGCTGTAAACGCCTTCTGTTTTGCTTACTGCCGCAAGGGAATGGTGACACAAAAGTCTTGCAAAATGTTCTGTGGGCTGAAGAAGATGAACCACAAGAGTTTTTTCATCCCTAACTTCAATCTTTACATTTTCTGCACTGGTTTTTCCTTCCCTGTATTCACTTGCACCCTCAATGCAGTCAATTAAAGAAGCAAAGGGAGCGTCCGGTGTGGAAAGAAGAGTCAGCCAGGAAGAACGGAAAGTTTCTGCAGTAATGGGGCTTCCGTCGCTGAAGGTAACGTTTTCGCGAAGTGTAAAAGTCCATCTTTTTTTGTTGCGGGAAATTTTGTAACTCTGACAGATGGCATTCAGCGGTTCAAGATTTATTGGGTCATAACTAAAAAGTCCTTCGTAAAGACCAATAAGCCATTGGGCTTCGGAAGCATATGCGGCAGTGTGGGGATTTAAATCGTATTCATGGGAAGCATCAATTACTTTAAGAACTCTCTGTTCATTTGGATCCGGCAGTAAGTTCTGCTGGGAAGAAAAACCCAGACCATGGCAGGGAAGTGCCAGGAGGAGGAGTAAGAGTGCAGGAATTTTTCGCATTTATTTATTCTCCGTAAGGCCGAGCTTTTTCATCTGCTCCTGTTCTTCTACAATAGAAGCGTAATCTGCCCTGTGCTGGTTTGTCTTTACGATGACATTTTTTAGAGAAGTAAGTTCCATTTTTATGCCCTTGATTTTTCCTCTGTTTAAAGGCTGGGCGGTGTTTTTAAAATAGTCGTCCAGTGCGGTAAGAAGGGCAAGGAGTTTGTTGTTGTCAATTATCTGCCTGTTAAGAAATTCCAAAAGGGAATCGTCACTCTGGGAAGCAAGTTTACTGTAGCCGGGAGTGTTTCTTACGGAGAAGGAATTGTAGTATTTTGCCCGCTTTGCAAGACTCTGTATAAACTCGGTAAAGTGGATTGTTTCTTTGTGGGTGTTCTGAGTTTTCTGGTCTGTAAGCGTGATGGTGTAATCAACCTGTGGTTCGGGAAGATTGAAAACTTTTCTGAAAAACTTTTTGAGTCTGTCCCCAAAACTGTTGTGCTCTGACTGAAGCACTTCGTGGTTGTTTTCTACTTTATCAAGAACTGTGTTGTAGAGTTCGCAGGAAGAACCAAGACAACGTACTGCTTCAAGAAGAATTGCGTGAACGTCTATGGTTTCTTCCTTCTTTTTATTTTCTTTGGTTTCTACCTGAAGTTTTGCAAGAAGGGCTGACTGACGCTGTTCTTTATTATTGCCGACTTCTTCTTCTGCAATTTCGGTAATGAGGTCTGTGGCAAGGGGGCGTTTTTCCATGAGAACAGGGAAGAGACGCTTAATCTCCGTAACGATTGTTCCCACTGTATCGTAAGCGGCATTCCTGTTGAACTTGGGGTTCATAAAAATGGTTTTGCGCACTTCCACTTTGTAAGACTCACGGAGAAAATCTGCAAGCTGTTTAAGGGAATCGTTTATGGCGTTGAGTGCCTGGGTAGACTGATAGGTTACGTCTTTAATAAGACTTAGGGTAATCTGCGGTGCACCGGCCCTGAGTTCTGAAAGGAGAATGGCAAGTCCCTTTGTGTTGGGTCTTGCAGAGTTAGGAGAAAGGTTGCTCCAGGTAAAACTGTTGTTAAGTTCCACCAGCTGCTTGATTTTTGCCATGTTCATGCTGTCTACGGAAAACTTCATGTAGTTACAGATAAAGTCTATCATGCTTTCGTAGTCGCTTAATCTTATGCCCATGGTAAGGGTGCGTTCGTTGTCGTTAAACTCGGTGTTTTCGGGAGGAACTATATTTGAGATTTTTTTGTCTTTCTTGTAAGGGTCTTCATGTATGAGGGATTTTTTAACCAGTGCGCTAAAGAGGTTTCTTACACAGGTAAGGTGGAGTCTGTAGTTTTCCTGAATTTTAGGAAGCTCCACTGTGTCATACCATCTGGTTTTTTCTTCTACTGCTGCAATTATTTTGCTATTAAAATCTTCTTCTGCCATAACTTAACCCTAAAAAAATAGTACCTCTTTTTCCTTATCGGCAGAAATGGTGAAATTCAATAGAAGAAATCTACTGAGCTTTTCTTTTTGCAATTGCTTTTTCTACTGCAGTAAAGATGGCAGGATATCCGGCAATGGCAGTAAAAAACAATACTCCGTACTTTATAAAGTAATAAAAGTAAGGATGAAGAAATTTTTTCACCAGCGAAAAGCCAAGGGCAAGAGCTCCAATGACGAGAAGTCCACAAATAACACGGAGAATTTTCTGAAGGATGCTTCCTTCGGTAGAAAATTTAATCCAGCGTTTTTCTATGAACCAGCCTGCAAGAGTAAAGATAAAAGTTCCTGCTGCGTTAAAGCAGTCTTTTTTCATTAAGGCAGGATCTACAAGAAGTTTTCCTTCCACGTAGTCCAGGGGGTATTTTTTCAGGCTGATTATAAGAAGAACTGCGGCTGCAAATACAAGACCTGAAACAAGAATTATTAAATCACGGTTTTTTCCGCGTGCTTCCCATTTTGTAAGAAAGTCAATCAGAAAAAGAACTGCAAGTCCCAGGGCAAAACCTGTAAGTACATCCTGGGGAGTGTGTACGCCAAGAAAATTTCTTGTGAACATAATGACTGGAACCAGAATCCAGAAGATTACGCTGAGGATTTTATTTTTTTTCCAGGTGGCAAAACCAAATGCACCGTACAAATCTGTTGAAGATTGAGAATGTCCGCTTGGAAAAGAATAACCTGTTGCAGTTTTAAATGCATCTCCTGCAGGATGAATGCGGGAGTCACGAATCCATGGGCGGTAAACGCAGGCACAAAGTTTGATAAAGTTTACCAGAAGTCCGCCTGTTGCCTGTGAGAGCAGGATAAAAGTTCCCGTTTTTTTGCTGATGCTCCAATATGTGGCAAGAACAAGTGCAACTGTAAGAATTCCGAAGGGAAGGTCGGAAATGAAAGCGGCGATTTTTTCAGCGGCAGGACCAAGGTTTTCCCTTAGTTTTTGTAGTAAAAGCAGGTATTCAATATCAAACATAACCACAAATAATTGTAATTGCCATATAAAAAAAAATCAAGTAGAATGTAAGCGGAGGCGCTTGAATGCTTAAAGGAAAGACTGTTGTTCTGGGAGTGAGCGGAAGTATTGCGGCTTTTAAAGCGGCTTCTCTTGCCAGCATGCTTGTTAAAGCCCACGCAGAGGTTCATGTAATAATGACTGCCAATGCAGTTAATTTTATTAACCCCATTACCTTTGAAGAACTTACTGGAAATAAATGTTTAACAGATACCTTTGACAGAAACTTTGAGTTTAAGGTAGAGCACGTGGCTCTTGCAAAAAAAGCGGACATTTTTGTAATTGCGCCTGCAACTGCAAATGTAATTGCAAAAGTCGCGCATGGTCTTGCAGATGACATGCTCACCACCACATTCCTTGCCGCTAAGTGTCCCAAACTTATTGCTCCTGCCATGAATACCGGCATGCTGGAAAATCCTCTTACTCAGGAAAACCTTGCAACCTGCCTGCGTTTTAAAAATAAAATCGTTTACGGAGAAAGCGGTCTCCTTGCCTGCGGAGATGTGGGTTCGGGGCGCATGGCAGAAGCAGAAGTTCTTTTTGAACACATTGTTTATGAAATTGCCTGTGAAAAAGATTTGATTGGAAAAAAAATTCTTGTAACGGCAGGACCGACCAGAGAAAGCATTGACCCTGTGCGTTTTATCACAAATCATTCTTCCGGTAAAATGGGTTTTGCCCTTGCAAAGGCAGCGGCTTTACGAGGCGCAGAGGTAACTCTTGTTTCAGGTCCCGTTTCTTTACAGAAGCCTTTGGGAGTAACATTAGTTTCTGTAGAAAGTGCCGCAGAAATGGCAAAAGAAGTTAAAGAGCGCTTTAATGAATGCGACATCGTAATAAAAGCGGCGGCGGTTGCAGATTACACACCTGCAGTTACTGCTTCTGAAAAAATAAAAAAGCATGATGCGGATTTAACCCTTGCACTTAAGCGCACCGAAGACATACTTTCCTATCTCGGAAAAAACAAAAAGCCCGGTCAGATTCTCTGCGGTTTTTCCATGGAAACAGAAAATCTTATTGAAAACTCTAAGGCAAAACTTTGAAAGAA
>JAEEKM010000154.1 GCA_016282455.1 Treponema sp.
AGGAATTGTAAACTTTAACAATGGTATCGCTGTCAATCTGGTAAACGGTACCGCATGCACCACGTCCTATTTCCTTACAGCCTTCTACAGAAAGTTCCCGCAGCTGTTTTTTTACATCAAGGAGTTCTGTAAAACCTGTAACCTGCAGAACATCATATATTCTTGGATTAACTTCCGTGATGCTTATTTTTTCCTTGTAGCGCTTGCAGATTTTCATAATCATTCTGAGGCCGGCACTGGAAATATATTCAATCGCAGATGCATCAAATACAGGAATGCAGTCTTTTTTTTCTTCTAGTTTTTTTAGAATGATTGCTTCAATTTCGTTTACGTTTGACGAATCTATTTTTCCTTCCAGACGGATTATGTGCTTTTCTTTATTTTCAGGTGACTGCATGTTTTTCCTCCAGTGCGTCTTCCCTTATAACATGGAATTTCAAATAAAGGAAAAACTTTTTGTGAGGTCTATTGTTTTTTCAAGAAGGGTTGCAGTGGCAAAGGGGCGGCCTAAAAGAATACAGTCTGCACCAAGGGCACGGGCTTTTTTTGCATGAGATGCATTTCTAATGCCTCCGTCTACCCAGAGAGAGTGCGTGTTCCTTTTAATTTCATTTGCGTACTCTTTTAAAAAACTTGCAGTGCTTCCAGTGAGGGTTGGAACTCTCCCTCCGTGGTTGGAGATGTATGCAATGTCGGGTTTTACTTCTTTTACAAGCTCAAGGTCAGCGGGAGTGAAAATGCCTTTTATGGCAAAAGGAAATCCCCTTGCGTTCCAGTAGCGTTTAAGTTCCTTCAGGTGAGAGGAATCTTTTTTTTCAAGACTCACTTTGTTCCGCATGGTGATTATGTTGTAGGCATCTATGTCCACTCCGAAGAGTTCTGCTTCTTCTTCTGCCCACTGACTTCGTTCAATTATTTTTTCATTGGGGTAGGGCTTAATAAAGACTGCACCCTTTGTTTTATTTTTTTTAAGTGCTTCTATTCCGAACAAAAGTTTTTCGTCCGGGGTTCCGTCTCCAATACAGATGCCTGCTTTTGAAGCAAGGGCTGTTTTTACGAGGGCCTGGTAAAAGTCATGTTCGTCCGGGAAACCAACGTTTTCAACTGCTCCTGTCATTGGGGCAAGTTTTACTGGAGGAAGTTCTGTATCTTCTAAAGAGGGTACTTGAATCAGGTTCCAGGCGGAACAGTTTAGCAGAAAGTTTCTGCTTTCCATTGCGCCACCCATTCCGGGCATTTCTCCAATGCAACCCCTTCCGTCGCAGAGAGAACAGAAGTGACATTTTGCCTCGCTTAAATCCTTCACGCTAGTCTCCAAGACAGGTGCCAAGTTCACGGGCGGTTTTAAGCATGGGATGATTCATGGGAATATTTTTTACCCTGCCTGCAATTTCGTTTAGGGGCACTCCAACAAGCTGATTGTTCTGCAGGGCTACAAGTTTTCCGTAGTTTTCTTCCACAAGAAAATGTGCCGCCGCAGCTCCGAACTGACTTGCAAGAACCCTGTCATAGGAAGAAGGCGTTCCACCCCGCTGAAGATAACCCAGTACAGTCACTCTGGATTCAAGACCGGTTGCCGCTTCAAGTTCATGTGCAACCCTGTAACCGATTGACTCTTTCATTGCTGCACGGGCTTTTTTAAATTCCTTTTTACTAAGAAGTGCTTCTTCCCGGCTCATTGCTCCTTCTGCAACAACAACAATGGAAAAGTTTTTACCGGCATTTCTTCTTTCCATGATTTTTTTTGCAACGGAATTTATGTCGTAAGGAATTTCCGGAATAAGAACAACGTCTCCGCCGCCTGCAACGCCAGAGTAAAGTCCCAGCCAGCCTGCCTTGTGTCCCATGGTTTCAATTACCATGATGCGGGAATGGCTGTGTGCGGTTGTATGAATGCGGTCAATGGCATCTGTTGCAACATCCAGTGCAGTGTGAAAACCAAAAGTCATGTCTGTGCAGACAATATCGTTATCAATTGTTTTGGGAAGACCAACCACGTTAAGTCCCTCTTCTGCAAGAAGACTTGCCGTAGTGTTTGTGCCGTTACCGCCAAGACAGACCAGGGCATCCAGTTTGAATTTTTTGTAATTCTTTTTGATTGCTTCGATTGGAAGAAGACCTGTCTTTTCATCCGGGACAGGATTTTTAAAAGGCTTTTCTCTTGAAGTGCCGAGAATTGTACCGCCCTGAGTTATTAGTCCGATAAGCTTTTCCGGTGCAAGTGCTTCCATGTCTCCGTTAATGAGTCCACGGTAGCCGTTTTTAATTGCCACTGCCTTCATGCCGTACTGGTAGGCACTCCTGCATACTGCCCTGATTGCGGCGTTCAAACCAGGTGCATCTCCACCACTAGTGAGAATGCCAAAAGTCTTTCCTTTGCTGTCCATATTTTTATTATAGCAGATTTACTTTACTTTTGCCATCTTTTTAATTTTTTCTTTCCATTCAGAAACCAGTTCTTCCGGTTCAAGCGGCTTTACTTCATCTCCCCATCCTAAGACCCAGCTTCCGTTATCAAAAATCAATTGAAAGGGCTGAAGCTGCAGTCTGAAAAGAAAAATGAATGGAACGGGGAATATGCTTCTGAAAAAAAATAATTTTTTTTCAAAACTTTTTGTCTAAATGCACACTTCAATACCTATATATATTGTGGAGGCGTGAGATTATTTTTGCAAAACTCCGCCTGACTTTATTATACGAGGTGTTTAGATGAAAAGAAAAAGTAAGAGCCTTTTTAACCGCAGGTACAAGGATTCCCTCTTCCGCTTTATCTTCGGCGGAAAAGATGAAAAGAGCCAGCGCTGGAGACTGGACCTGTACAATGCCCTGAATGACTCCCACTACACAGATCCTGCTGAACTGGAAGTTACCACAATCGAAGATGTAATTTACATTTCCATGAAAAACGACTTGTCCTTTCTGATTGACAATGTGATGAACCTGTACGAACACCAGAGTACCTATAATCCCAATATGCCCCTTCGTGGACTTTTGTACTTCAGCCAGCTTTACCAGACCTGGCTAACAAAAAACGGAAAGGATCTTTTCAGTTCAAAACTTGTTCAGATTCCCTGCCCCCAGTACATAGTCTTTTACAACGGAATCAAGGAAATGCCGGAAGTAAGTACACTCCGCCTTTCGGATGCATTTAGTAAACCAGACAAAACAGGTGCTTTTGAATGGAGTGCAAAAGTCATAAACATAAATCAGGGCAAGAATAAAAGTCTTCCAAAAAATTGCAAAGCATTGTATGATTATATTAGTTATACGGCTAGAGTGAGAAGAAACCTTGAGTCTGGCATGAAAATAAACGATGCCATTACAGAAGCCGTAGAATGGGCAGTGG
>JAEEKM010000155.1 GCA_016282455.1 Treponema sp.
ACCCAGATGATTTCCAGCGGCAGTATAGATCTTGTTACCATGCGTCAGGGATACGGTTTTGACACCGGTCTTACAAGCGGCACTGTTGCAGTTCACATTCCAAGCCTTAACGTGGAGTACCCTTACTCCGGTGCAGTAAAAACCAGTGACAATGTATATAAATTTAACAACATTCCCATTCAGGTAACGGTACGTTCCGGCCGCAGCATTATTGTTCAGCACACAGACGAACGCGGTATGCCAAAAAGCTACAACTTTGTTACCATTCCGGAAGATGTCAGCATTGAAAAACTTATTGCAGAAGAAGTTGCCCGCCGTAACGATGCCTATACTTCCATCCGTTCACTTGGTCCCCTTTTCAGAAGCGGTAATTACGGAACTTTGACTTTTGAAGCTGACGGTGCCTTTAACTGGTCAAACTTTAATCTTCTTGTTCCTTCCGTTATTTCCCGTAGTGCAAAGAATACAGGTCATGCAAGCGTGCAGTATTTCCTTCCCCAGTCACTCAAAAAATCCTGGGACGGAGTGCTTACATTTAACTTTGACGGAATGACAGACGAGGTGAACTTCCTTTACAAGCGTGAGTCCAACGGCTTAAGGCTTTCTCTTGCTTCTGTAACAAAAGAACTTAACGAGGCAACTAACAGACAGCGCATTAGTGTGAGTCAGCCTGTTAACGCACTGATTATTTTCTTCCAGAAGTAGGACTTTATGGCATTCGTTCAGTTTTCCAAAGTGTCACTTGCTTTTGGTGACAGGGATATTTTAAAAGATGTTTCGGTAAACTTAAGTGCAGGAACAAAAGCGGCACTTACCGGCGCAAACGGAGCAGGTAAATCTACCCTCATAAAAATTATGGCAGGCCTTACTGAACCTGATTCCGGTGAGCGCATTGCACAAAAAGATTCCCGCATTGCATACCTTCCTCAGAGTGGTCTTGTTCATTCAGGCTGTTCTTTGCGCGAAGAAGCGGACAAGGCTTTTTTGTGGGGCTATGACCTTCAGAAAAAAATAGATTCCCTTGGCGAAGAAATGGAAAGGCTTCACGGAGAGGGGAATGTTGCAGCCTCAGAAAAACTTGCTCTTGAACAGAGTGAACTTTTAACCCGTCTGGAAGAAAGCGGCTGGTACAGGAGAGATTCTCTTGCCGAAAGTGTACTTTTAGGACTTGGTTTTTTACGCAGTGATTTTACCAAACGAACGGAAGAGTTTTCTGGCGGATGGCAGATGCGCATTGCCCTTGCAAAGTGCCTTATGGGTCTTCCCGACATTCTTCTTCTTGACGAACCTACAAACTATCTTGACCTTGAAGCACGTAACTGGCTTGAAGGTTTTCTTGCAGACTTTAAGGGCGGATTTTTACTCGTAAGCCACGACAGATATTTTCTTGACCACACCGTAAACGAAGTGTATGAACTTTTTGGGGGCGACTTAAAACGCTACCAGGGAAACTTTACCCACTACGAAGAGGTGAGAAAAGTGGAACTGGAAACCCTTATTGCAGAGTATGAAAAACAGCAGGTAGAAATTCAGCATCTGGAAGATTTTATAAACCGCTTTGGTTACAAGGCAACTAAGGCAGCCCAGGCTCAGGAAAGGCAGAAGATGCTTGATAAAATTCTGGAAAATAAAATTGAAATTCCAGAAAGCCTCAAGAAGATTCATTTTAAATTTCCACAGGCACCTCATTCAGGACAGCTGGTAGTTCAGGCAGATTCCCTCTGCAAAAGTTACAATGGAAAAATAAATGTAATAAACTCACTGGAACTCCTTGTAGAAAAAGGGGAACGCCTTGTGGTTGCGGGACGTAACGGTGCAGGAAAATCCACTTTGTTAAGAATGATTGCAGGGGTGGATTCTGATTTTACAGGAAGCATAAAACTTGGAAGCGGTGTGAGTGTAGGTTACTTTAGTCAGGACAGTGCAGAAAAAATCTGCGGAAGCCAGACTATACTTGAACGGCTGGAAAGTGAGTGCCCTCTTGAACTTGTTCCTAAAGCCCGTGACATGCTGGGTGCATTTTTGTTCCGCGGAGATGATGTTTTTAAAAGCATAGATGTTTTAAGCGGCGGAGAGAAAAGCCGTATTGCCCTGCTTGAACTTTTGCTTAAGCCCGTGAACCTTCTCATTCTTGACGAACCTACAAACCACCTGGACATGCATTCAAAAGATGTACTGCTTGACGCCCTTAAGGATTTTGGCGGTACTGTAATTTTTGTAAGCCACGACAGGGGATTCATAGAAGATCTTTCTACCCGTGTTCTTGAACTTAAGTGCGACGGAGAACATGACGGAACTTACCGTTCATTCCCCGGAGACTACCGCTATTACATTCAGCGTATTACTGATGAAGAAAACGGTACTGTGGGCGCTTCGTCTTTTGGAGGAGGAAGTGCGGGTGCAAATGTTTCTTCTGCAAACACAAGTACAGGTCCTGTAAAAGAAGAGGTTAAGTCTGCAACAAAACTTAACTGGGAAGAACAGAAAAAGGCTGACAGTGAAAGAAGAAAAATACAGCGGGAAGTAGAGCGGCTTGAGGCAGAAATTGCAAAAGTAGAGGAAGAAAAAGCTTTACTCGAAGCAGAGATGGCAAAACCGGAAGTTTACTCCAACGGAGAGAAGGCAAAATCTGTTCAGAAAAAAATAGATGAAGCCGGAGCAAAACTGGAAGAACTCAACGCCGCCTGGGAAACCGCCGCCGAAAAACTGATGTAACGTTCTCTTGTCATTTCGACCGGAGCACGAAGTGCGGAGTGGAGAAATCTACATCAGTTTTTTTACATAACCATGCGAGTTTACGCTTTGCGGAAACTCGTAGGGGCTGTCCAATAAGATAATTGTCTACGGTCATTGAGGCTCTCGAAATGACCATGTACACAAAACATGGTGGTTTCGACAGGCTCAACCACCGAAACTTGTATTTTTAAGACAGCCCCCTCATTTCGACCGGAGCGGAGCGAAGCGGAGTGGAGAAATCTGATATCAAATAAATTTTTAGGAGTGTTTATGAATATAAAAGAAAACCGCCCGGCAAGTTTTGTAGCCGTAGCCTTAGTGTATGTCCTTGCAACCCTTATAGGACTTTATGTTTATTCAAAACTGAATTTTCACTTTGCCATAAACCTGCTGATTGCAGATGTAGCCGCAACCCTGGTAACCTTTTTATTCAGCCTGGTCTTTAACAATGCTTCCGTTTACGACCCCTACTGGAGTGTTGCCCCTATTGTAATCATGGTTCTTCTTGCACTAAAAGTTCCGCTCACTTTAGCCCGCAACCTGGTTCTTTTTTCCATCTGCCTCTGGGGCATCCGCCTTACTGCAAACTGGGCCTACACCTTTGGAAACCTTACCTGTCAGGACTGGCGCTACAGTCACTACAAGGAACTCACAGGATTTTTCTACCCCGTAGTAAACTTCTTTGGCATTCACCTCATGCCAACCCTCATCGTCTACCTCTGCATTCTCCCTGCCGTCTTCATCATGAAAGTGGACGCAGCCCTCACTCCCGTAGCCTTCATTGGTTTTGCCATAAGCACTCTGGCAGTAATACTTCAGGGCACCGCAGATTTCCAGATGCATGCCTACCGCAAAAACAGGGACGGAAACTTTAACCGCAAGGGTTTGTGGCACTACTCCCGTCACCCCAACTATCTGGGCGAAATCCTCATGTGGTGGGGCGTAGCCTTAAGCGGAATAAGTGCTTTCCCAAACAGACCATGGCTTCTTTCAGGCGCCCTCGTAAACACCCTGCTCTTTGTCTTCATAAGCATTCCCCTTGCAGAAGGCCGTCAGTCCAAAAAAGAAGGCTTTGAAGAATACAAAAAAGAAACCCGCATGCTGCTCCCCCTTCCAAAATTTCGCAGGACGGAATCAAACTAAAACTCAAAAAGTTACCCCGCTGCAATCGGCTAAAATGCCTTGTCGTAACGGGGCTTACGGGGTTCCGGCCTTCGCCTCCATTCCTTCGGAACGCGTCCTTTTGGCCGCGCCCCTCCACCCCCGCGTAGGTGAAAAAAAAGTATAAAATAGTTAGATATAAGCAACTACCTACTATTTCTGTAGAAAAATTTACTTTTCTTTACAAAATTTAAAAAAGTGTCAAAATTGTAATTTGTTGTAATACAATGAATTAAATAAAAATGTGAATTTTTTACTAAAAAAAAAGAAGTTGACACGATTTTAATTTTTCTTTATTGTGACCTTATGAATGCCAGCTGTATCAGCCGGTAAAAAAAATTCATAAGGAGTACTATATGAAAAAGGTAGCTATGATTGCAGCCGCTCTGCTCTTTGGTGCAAGCGCTGTATTCGCAGTAGAAGGAGAAGTTTCCTTCGAGAACAAACTCAGTTCTGACATCGTAAATATTTCTGGTGGCGAAGGTGAGTTTGCAGGAATCACAGAAAAAGTAAAGGTTGAGTTCACAAGCGAAAACCTTGACTTTGCTGTTACAGGAAAGGCATCAAACATGTTTGCACAGACTGAGACTGCAACAGGTTATGCTTACAATCTCCCCTCATACAACATTGACCTTGGAAAATTTGCTGACTGGTATGTTGAATACCGCCCCGTACAGTGGCTCACACTCGGCTGGAGCGATGATGTTTATGCATACGGTTCATACCTTCCTGTTTTTGATGGTAATGTTGCTTCTGGTAACATCGCTGCAGAGAATGGCTTTGCCCTTATCTTCCGCCCAATCGGTGGTCTCCGCATCGGTACAGCAATTGACTTCGGTTACACTGTAGTTGACTACAATGACTCTGTTGATCCTGCAGAAACAACATTCCGCCTTGACTGGAGCTTCGGTGCAGACTACACCTATGGTGAGCTCTTCAGCTTTGGTGCTGCAGTACGCAATGTTCTTGCTGATGACCGCTCATTCGGTGTATATGCAAGCCTTCTTGACCTTGCCGGTGCAAAGATTAACCTCGGATATTCTTACAACGATGGTATTAACGGTATTGGTGGCGACCACCTCATCACTCTTGGTGCAAGCTATGGTGTTGGTGCCTTCAGTGTAGACTTTGACCTTGCATGGGCCGGAGACAATGATGTTCTCACTGATGACCTTTATCTTGGTCTTCTTCCCGCATTCGACATCAACGACAACTGGGGTGTAAACTGTGACTTTGAATTCTATACAAACCTCTCAAGCGGAGACAATGCTGCAGATCCGTCATTTGTCGTACACCCTGAATTAACTTATGGCGTAAACAGCCACAAGTTCGGTCTTGGTGCTAAGTTTGAAATCGCGGGTTCAAATGTTGACATTGCTTTCCCAGTATACTGGAAGTACAAGTTCAAGAAATAAGTTTTTATAAACTTATCTAAACTGAACTAAACACAAGCTCGCTCCCCTGGGGCGGGCTTTTTTTATTTCCTGAACCGTTTGTGAATAAAAACTAAATATGCAATTACCATGGAAGTACTGCAGACCGCCCATCCTATGGGGTAGGCAAGTGCTACCGGGAAAAATGAATCTGTCAGTCGTGTGGTTACTGCAAGGTAGGCCTGGCGGAAAAGAACAAAGGCTCCCAGAAGAACAAAAGTCGGAAGGATTGCATTTCCAAAGCCCCGCAGTGCTCCTGCATAAACCTGATTCAGGCATCTTATTACATAGAAAAATGCCGCAACTTTTAAAAAGTATGTTCCATAGTAAATGACTCCGCTTTCCCTGCTGAAAAAAGAAATGAGGGGAGTTGAAAAAGCAAGTGCCAGAATCATCACTACAAAACTAATTCCCATACTCACCAGGGCACAGATTCTTACTCCCTTTTTAGCCCTGTCAATTTTACCGGCACCAAAGTTTTGTCCTGTAAAAGTAGTAACGCTTAAAGAAACACTCTGCATGGGAAGAAGACAGAGCGTGTCTATTTTAGAAAATGAAGTCCAGCCTGCAACCGCATCGCTTCCAAAGTGGTTTATGTAACTCTGAACAAATGTGTTTGAAAGAAAAGTTATGGAAAGCTGAATGCCGCCCGGAAGCCCGAAAGTGAGGATTTTCTTTAAATATGTAAGGCTGATTTTTAATTCCTTCAGTTTAAGTCCGTAACATTCTTTTGTGGCAAAAAGAAGGGCAGTTACAAGAATGGCAGAAAGTGCCTGAGA
>JAEEKM010000156.1 GCA_016282455.1 Treponema sp.
GCCATGATAAACTCAACCGCATCCTTCCAGTTACTGATTCCGCCGATTCCAACAACCGGTACCCTTTCTTTTTCAGGGAGTTTATTCATTTCTTCGCAGACGTCATAAACCATACGAAGGGCAATGGGTTTAATTGCAGGTCCGCAGAGACCAGCGCGGATATTCTGGAAAACCGGTCTGCCGGTCTCAATGTCAATTGCAGTTGCCTGAATTGTGTTTACAAGACTTAAGGCATCTGCCCCCGCCTTAACACAAGCCATTGCCACTCCCCGCAGGTCCGGTGCATTGGGGCTTAGTTTTACCATAAGCGGCTTTGTTGTTGCCTTACGAACTGCAGAAACCACAGTAGAGGCTGCACTACATTCCATACCGAATGCCATGCCCCCCGCCTTTACGTTGGGACAGCTGATGTTAAGTTCAATCATGGGAACATCTGTTTTATCAAGGAGGCGTGCGCCCTCAACGTAACTTTCAAGGTCATGCCCCGCAAGGTTTGCAATTGCAACCGGTCCCAGCTTCATCATTTCAGGAAGTTCATGTTCTATAAAATGAGGAATGCCGGGGTTTTCAAGACCAATGGAGTTAATGTCTCCGGAAGGAACTTCCACAATGCGCACGCCTGGATTACCTCTTCTTGGTTCAAGAGTGCTTCCCTTTCCACTAATGCCGCCCAGTAAACTTACGTCAAAAAGTCCGCGGTAGTTCTGGCCAAAACCAAAAGTTCCGCTTGCCGCAATCACAGGATTCTTAAAATGAACTCCTGCTATATCTACGCCAAGGTCAGGTTCCTGTCCTTCAGGGAGGGCTTTTCTCCTTGGGTTACCTTTTTCAAACTTAAGTATTTCTCCTGCAAAAACAGGTCCGTCTTTACAAACCCGCTTGTTTCCTTCCGTTGTATCAATGGTACAGCCAAGACAGGCTCCCACTCCGCAGGCCATTCTGTTTTCCATGCTAAGGTAACAGGACACTCCCGCTTCTTTTGCAATAGTCTGAATGTAGGCCAGCATGGGTGTAGGTCCGCAGGCAAAAATGCAGTCGTAACCGCGCTCGCGAATACTTTCTGCAGTAAGGGCTGCACTAAGCATTCCGTGAATGCCTTCACTTCCGTCATCTGTAGTTACAAAAAGATTTCTGGCTTTAACATGGGTTAGTCCGTAACTTCCACTTTTGAAACTTGCATAAAAATCATAGGACTCTTGTGGAAGAGACTCTGCAAAACATGCCACGGGGGCAACACCTATTCCGCCGCCTGCAATACAAATATTTTTCTTTCCTTCAGGTACAGAGAAAGTGTTTCCCAAAGGACCAATAAGTTCCACTTCTTCACCGGGGAGCATGGAACAAAGTTCATGAGTACCCGCACCCTTTTCAAGAATCAAAAACTCCAGTGAAAGACTGCGTCCCTCACCTTCACTTTTGCCTTCCACACACCTGTAAAGGCTGATTGGTCTGTCCAGCTGCACGGAAGACTTAGCACTTCGCAAGAGATAGAACTGACCGGGCTTTGGGGAAAGCTGAGTTTTTCGTTCCAGAGTACATTCTGTAAGCAGGGAAAAAACATTAGGCTGACCCTTTATTTTTTCAACCGCCTTTACTTCTGCCTTACCAAAAAAGAGTATTCCCCTTCCCTTTTCATCTATCTCCGCTCTGTCCATTTTATGCTCCAAGCAAATCTTTTTTTGCCGCAAGAGAAGCCCTTGCCGCACTTGCAACTATATCTTCCATAGTGACACTTCCCTGAGAAATTTTTTCCTGCAGACTTTCATCTTTTTTCCAGGCGCAGAGAATGCCGCGTGAACTGTTCACGGTTCCTGTTATTAAACCGGTTTTATCATTTTCAAACAGTGCCTGTGCAATTTTTGCAGCACCACCCTGAGCACCATAACCTGGTATAAGGAAGAAAATTCCAGGAAAATCAAAACGTAATTGTTTTGCGTTTGAATGCTCAGTACAGCCGACAACTGCTCCCACAGGAGAACAGGTCTGGTCCGGAAAAACTGAATCAAGTTCATTTTTAATGCGTATAAGTTCTTTTCCAACATGGTCAAGAACATAAGTTCCGTCAGCAAGCACCTGACCTTCAATGTCTTCCATGCCGGGATTACTGGTACGAAGAAGGACAAATATTCCCTTTCCCTTAGCGCACCATTCTGTAAAAGGCTTTAGGGTGTCAAAACCCATGTAGGGGTTAACCGTTATGATGTCTGTTTCAAAGTCGCCGGAAAAATGAGCCCTGGCATAGGCACTCGCTGTTGCCGCAATGTCTCCGCGCTTAATGTCGCTGATGCAGATGAGTCCGCTTTCACGAACGGCACGAAGAGTTTTTGCATAAACTTCCATGCCCTTAAGGCCCATGGCTTCGTAGTAGGCAATCTGAACCTTAAAGCAGCAGGCACTTTTGTCCTTTACCACTTCTTTTATAATACCCAGATTGTAGGCAAGAACTGCATCTTCTGCTGAAGGGTATCTGGCAATTACTGATTCTGGAATATAGGAAGGATCCGTGTCCAGGCCAACACAAAGCGGTCCGTTTTCTGCCGCAAGTTCCTGAAGTTTTTGCATGCTATGTTTCATGAAGTCAGTATAGCATTATCTTTTAGTTTGGTATATGGCTTTTGCACTGATACATCGGCTCTTCGCCTGGGTGGAGTTCAAGCACATGCTTTTCGCATTCAAGAACTTCACTGGGGTCGTGGGTCACATGAAGCAGGGTCGTAGTTCCTGTGTCTGCAATCTGTTCAAGCAGATGAAGGATTTTTGTGCGGTAGTTTTCATCAAGTCCATGGCAGGGTTCATCCAGAATAAGAACTCTGGGGCTTTTTACTGCGGCGCGCAAAATTAAAATTGCCCTCTGTTCACCGTAACTGAGGGAAGAAAAACTTTCGTTTTCACGTCCGTTAAAGCCTGCAAGTTTCAGCCATGCCTTGGCAGTTGCCCGTTCAAAATCTGTTGCTTCTTCGTAAAGGCCAATGCTGTCTTTAAAACCTGAAATAATTACGTCTTCCAAAGTTGTTCCGCCAACCATGCGGTATTCTACATGAAGCCTGTAACTTACAATTCCAAGCCTTCTCTTAATGTCCCAGATGGTTTCTCCGGAACCACGCTTTTTTCCAAAGAGATAAATCTTCTCGCGGAAAACCTGCATGTTGTCTCCGGTGATAAGTTCAAGAATAGTTGTTTTTCCAGAACCGTTGGGGCCCTGCAAAAGCCAGTGTTCTCCCTTCTTAACTTCCCAGTTTAGGTTAACCAGAACATGATGGTCGCCCCAGCCCACGTTCACGTCCTCAAAGCGGATAAGACTGTCACCAAAAGAAAGGTCTTCATCAGAATTAAAATCTTCCGTAAGGGACTGTGAATCTTCACGGATTTTTTTTAGTGAAACAATAAACTCTTCTTTTTCCTTAAGGCGTTTTTTTTCATCTGCCGTTTTTTTTTCAAGCAGAAGTTTTTCGTATTCACTGCGGTCGCCGCAGAAAGAAACTTTTTTTTCTGAAAACTCAATCACCCTGTTTATGGAATCAGGAATTTCATGAAAGCGTTCCATGCTCAGAATGATTCTTGGAAAATCCATTTTTGTTGAGTCAGATGAAAGCTGTCTTTTTGCAATGGTGTCAAAAAACTCAAGCAGGATTTTTCTTGAAGCAGCATCGAGTCCCGCAAAGGGGTCGCTCAAAATAAGAAGTTTTGCACCTGAAAGAAGGGCACGGCACAAAAGCGTACGCCGAATTTCTCCTGTGGAAAGATAACGCAAACCTCTGTCAAGAATTTTTTCAACTCCACAAAGCTTTACCTGAGGCAGTGTTTCAAGACGGGCTGCAATGGGAGGAAGGGGTGCATTCTTCTTACTTGAACCGCCAAGCACTTCACAGATATATGCACGGGCAGTTCGGCCTTCATCTTCACGGTCTAAGATTTCGCTTTCGTCCCGTTCACGTTCTTCTGCAATAAGACGGGCTGCAACTTCAAGTGAAACAAGAGCAACTTCTTCTTTTGCAAAAACATTTTCGTATAAAGAAGCATCTTCGCCGGAACTTTCGTTTTTTACAAATTCATTAACCCCATAAAGGGCATGAATAAAATCAGCCTTGCCACTTCCATTTGCACCAGTTACAAGCCATGCTTCACCTGCACGCATTGTCCAGTCAAGGCGGTTAAGACACAATCTGTTACCGTCTAAAATGCGGCAATTTTTTACAGAGATTAATTCCTCACTCATGCGCGGGATTATAGCACTTTGTAAAAAGCAGAACAATCACCAGGACTCAGGCAAGAATATCAGCACCGGGAACCAGACAGGGTATTTCTTTTCCAAAGGCAGGTGCCTGTGTGAAAAAGCCATTGTCCAGAATAAGGCTCTTGTGTTTTGCAGTAACAAGAATCATCTCTTCATTCCCATCTTCTTTTTTATAAAAAGGTATGGCATAAAGATTTCCGTATTTTTCACTGTAGCATTTTAAAACTCCGTCAGGGGATTCTTCTTCAAC
>JAEEKM010000157.1 GCA_016282455.1 Treponema sp.
GGCTCACACTCTGGTTAAAGAAGAGATAGGGGGCACCAATGTTGCCTGCAAAAACAAAGTATGGGGAAGAAAAATCATACAGCTGTCCAAAACCTGCCTTGTAATTATAGGCTGAACCAGGTCCGTTAAGTTCACTTACATTAAATGCATTCTGGAGACCGGTGTATCCTCCGTAAAGACCTGCATTAAAGCGGAGTGAAGTAAACTGCACCAGGGCACCGTCTGAGGGCTGGAGGAAAACATAACCGCTCTGGTCGCTTACATAAAAACGTCCTGCAGAAAGCTGGAGGCTTGAAGAAGGACTGAACTTCTGAAAATGATTGAGCTTAAGAAGTGGAAGGTCTGCTACCAGGTTTGAGTTTCCGGGACCTGCAGTAAGATCCATGGAATTGTACTGGTACATAAAAGTTCCCTCAGTAGCAAGGTAAGTTGCACCGCTGTTTGTAAAGGGAATCTTTGCCCACAAAGAAAGGGTATTCTGCTGCTTAAGTCCAATATTCTTAAAATTCTGAATATTAAATTTAGTTAAATCGTTTACAGAACCACCAAAGTCAAAAGCAAATGCCCGGGATGAAAGAATAAATGCAAGTCCAAGCGCCGCAATTTTTACAAAGGCAAAACTTTTTTTCATTAGTTAGATCCTCCCTCGCTGTAGGCAACACAGGCGTTTATTATATTAACGGCTTCATGTCCGTCAGAAAGTTTTGAAGGGTCTGCACCGGCAGGAATAATCCCCTTAGCCTGAAGCATTTTAAATGCATAGCGGGGAGTCGGGAACAATGAATACATAAGGCTTCCCTTAATATCCCAGGTTTTGGCACAAAGATAGGCAAAATCAGAAAGGGGAATTTCAGTTTTTGCAGAAACTTCATTTTCCGGAAGAAGCTTTCTTTCGTTTACTACCTGAAGTGAGGCTTCCGGAGAAGCACCGTCAGTAACAATACCCAGAGATGAAGCGGCAAAGTAAGCTGCCTGTCCGTAGGTAACACGCTCAGTTCTGATGAGTTCAGTAAGTTTTTCTGCAGACTGTGCAAAGGCTGCTGCACTCATGATTGCAAAAAGAATGGAAACCAAGGCAAATTTTCTCATAAAATCTCCCGAGTAAAAAAACTAGTCTTTTAAAATATAATAACATATGTTATACTTTTTGTCATGGACAAAGCAAAGTTTTCAATGAAAAAGTTCTTCAGCGTTCACCTGAACCAGATTATCGTAGCAGGCGTCACACTTGTTATTTTTCTTGCATCTCTGGGTAAAGTCTTCCGTGATTTTGACTACCGCATCTACGACATTGAACTTGGCATGCAAAAGCAGATTGAAGAAAACCCTCTGGTTCTCTTTGTTGATATTGACGATACTTCCCTGAACGAAATAGGTACCTGGCCCTGGACCCGCAACATTCTTGCAGATGCACTCATACGCATGAAAGAACTTGGAGCCCGCACTGCCATTTTCGATATTGAATACGTTTCCCCTTCCACAAAAGCAGTGGATGAACGCATTATGGAAATTACAGAAAACTCTTTTGCAAAAGGAGAAGCTTCCATTACCGGTTCTGTAGAAAATTTTGCAAGGCGCGTAAGTGAAGGTAGTGTTACAAAAGATAATGCTTCAGGCGAAGCAAACCGGCTTGTAGGCGGCATAGACGATACCATCTACGGTATGTTCCAGGAAATAACAGACAACCTTGAAAAAGACAACGACGACTATTTTGGACGTGCCATTCAGTTTTTTGGAACCGCTTCCCTTACCATAAACATCCGTGATATTAAAGTAGATGTAAGTAAGGCTGATGAAGACTACGCTCAGGAACGTTTCCTTTACAGCAATGTGCTTGACAATAACGGCTACACAAAAAAAAGCAACATAGCAGTTCTTGGCGGAGAAGAAGACAACAATTCCATAGGTTTTGTCCCCGCCCTGCACAAAATAATCCGTCACGCATACTCTGCAGGTTTTACAAACGTTGTTATTGACCATGACGGAGCCCGACGCAGACTGGAACTCATGGCAGAACACAATGGAAAATACATCTTCCAGCTGGCCTTCTCTCCCCTTTCCCGCATCATTGACGTTAAACAGGTAAAGCGCAACAAAAATTCCCTTGTCCTTTACGGAGCACTTCTGCCCGGAGAAAAAGACAGAACAGACATCCGCATTCCCTTAGACGAAAACGGCTGTATGCTTGTTAACTGGATGCACGGAAACTACACGGAATCTTTCAGGCATGAACCTGTGGTTAACCTACGCATGCTGGACAATCTTGAGCACACCATTTACAGCTGCCTTTATGAAATTAGTGAGATGGACAAAAGCGCCTGGTCTGCCGAAGACGGAGAATTCCTGGGCTACGCAAAAGATATTGTTCAGGAGTATGAGGAAATCACCCTCATGAAAAAAAATCTTCTTGCCCGCTGTGAAGGTTTTACTGCAGACGGAAAAGCAATAGGCGGTGGTCTTTCACAGGAAGATTATGACCGCTACTTTGCCGCAAGAGACACTTTCTTCTCCGATGCAACTTCCTTCCTTGAAGCAATTGCCCAGACAATAGACGGCATTATGAATGTAAGCTCCGTTGCAACCCTTGCCCAGGCACTCACCGATTACACGGATGAATTTGCCGCACAGAAAAAACTTTACACAGGTTCCATCTGTCTCTTCGGAAACTCTGCTACAGGCAGTACAGATATGGGCGTAACTCCTTTTGCACAGCGCTATGCAAACCTTGGAACTCACGGAAACGTTATCAACACAATTCTTGAGAGAGATTTCATTACACCACTCCCCGAATGGATCGGCATTCTCTTTGCATTCCTCATTACCTTTGCAGTCGTAACCCTTACCGGCAAAAAAAGTTCCGCAAGAAAAAATGTATTCGGAATAATTTACATTATCATTCCACCAGCCCTGCAGGTTCTGCTTATGGTCTTTGGAAAAATTTACATTCCGCTTGTGGCCCCCGCACTGATAGTTATAGTTTCCTTCATTGCAC
>JAEEKM010000158.1 GCA_016282455.1 Treponema sp.
AGGTAAAACGCCAGGTCTTGACCCCGTTCGTGAGAGACCTATGGAGGAAAACCAAGTGGTAAAAATCAGACTTAAGAAGTTTGGTGCAAAGAAGCGCCCGTACTACCGCATCGTAGTGCAGGACTCACGCAAGCCCCGCGATGGTGAGACAATCGAAGAGATCGGTTACTATCACCCAATCGAAGCAGAAGACAAGCAGATTTCTTTCAAAGAAGATCGTGCTAAGTACTGGCTCAGCGTTGGTGCACAGCCTTCTCCAATCGTGAAGAAAATCTTCAACAAAAACGGTTTGGCTGCAGACGGCACAAACATCGCAAAATAACCTGTAAAGGAGCAAACAATGGAAAAAGACCTGATTGAATACATCGCAAAATCACTGGTCGATGATCCGAGTGCTGTCTCCGTCACTGAAACAGAAGGTGAACGCGGTCCTGTTCTTCAGCTGAGCGTTTCTCCTAACGACATTGGTAAGGTTATTGGCAAGTACGGTCGTATTGCAAAGGCACTGCGTACTGTTCTGAGTGCTACATCCAGTAAGGATGGCAGACGCTACAGTCTGGAAATTCTGGACTAACAGGGCATGGAGTCAATCAATTTGACTGAGCAGTTTGTAGTTGGTATTGTCCGGGGCTCTCATGGCATTTCGGGCGAGTTTAAGGTAGAAAGCACTTCCGGCGAGTACGAACATTTTGAACGTATGGAAGAAGTGACTTTGCGTGGCAGTGAAAGCTCACGGCTGTTCAAAATTGAGCAGGTAAAAACTGGTGGCAATACACTGTACATGAAACTTGAGGGAATAAATACACCTGAGGAAGCTGCAAGATTCAACGGGTGGGAAATCGTAGTTCCCCGAAAATATGCGCGTCCCTTGCAGAAGGGCGAGTGGTATGTAGAGGACCTTAAGGGTTGCTCTGTTTGGTGGACGGCGGATGGTACCGCACCGGCAGCGTTTTCTGATGAAAACCTTGTTGGAAAAGTCACAAACGTATTGGAAGGCGGATCGGGTTATCTCGTTGAGATTTCACTGTCCGAGGGTTGTACGCTTCTTGCACGGGAAGTTAAGCTTACAAAGGCTGGAAAAGGAAGAACAGTTTATGTTCCTTTCAAAGACCAGTTCATTGGAAAGGTTGACGTCGAGCATAAAGCCTTACAGCTGATGCACCTCTGGATTCTGGAGTAAGTCCATGAAATTTACAGTGCTGACCTTGTTCCCGGAAATACCCCGTGCTTTTTTTGAAAGCTCAATCATGGCAAAGGCGGTAGAAAAGGGAATTATTGCCTACGATTTAGTGAATATCAGGGATTTTGCCTTTGATAGACACAAGACTTGTGATGACGCCCCCTATGGCGGTGGTGCCGGGCAGTTACTTTTACCCGAACCACTTGGACGGGCTTTAGATTCTGTAGAAGCTTACAGGAAGCATGTCATTTACGTGACTCCTTCCGGCAAACAGTTTACTCAGAAAAAGGCACGTCAACTGAGCGAGAAAGATGAAATCGTGCTTGTCTGCGGAAGATACGAAGGTATTGACCAGCGGATAATCGACTACTACGTGGACGAGGAGCTGTCTATCGGCGACTACGTAATGTCCTCCGGCGAGGTGGCTGCAACTGTTATTATTGACAGTGTATACCGTCTTGTAAAGGATGTAATCACGGAAGAGTCCCTTGACGAAGAAAGTTTTTCACGCGGACTTTTGGAATATCCCCAGTACACGAGGCCAAGCGTGTATAAGGGCATGGCTGTTCCCGAGGTTTTAACCGGCGGCAACCACGAAGAAATCCGGAAGTGGCGGCTTATAAAGAGCCTTCAGAAAACCATGATGAACCGGCCCGAGCTGATTCAGCTGGCAAGAATGACAGGTACTCTTTCAGAAGAAGCCGAAAAGATGATTGAGCACCTTGCGGAACATAAAGACTACAAAAATGACCGCAGGCAGCGCAAAGAACTGCGTTCAATTCAGGAAAAACTGAAAAGAAAAGCAGAAAAAAGCGCAAAGATGGAGAAAGAAAATGGATCTGATTAAGACTATCGAAGAGCAGCAGAGAAACCCCTATGCCGAAAACTTCAAGGTCGGTGACACAGTAAAGGTTTTCTTCGAGATTATCGAAGGCAAGACCAAGCGTGTTCAGGTGTTTGAGGGTCTGGTGCTTTGCTTCAAGAACGAAGGTGTCAGAAAGACATTCACTGTTCGCAAGGAAAGCTATGGTGTGGGTGTTGAGCGTGTATTCCCCGTTCACAGCCCCCGCATTGTTAAGGTTGAGGTTGTTCGCCCCGGTAAAGTTCGCCGTTCAAAGATTTACTATGTACGCGACAAGATCGGTAAGGCTGCCAAGATCAAGACTCTTGTTGGTGCACACGCAGCAGAAATGATGACTGCATCTAACGAGATGGCAAAGAAGTCTGAAGCCCGCCATGCAGAACTTGCAAAGGCAAAGACAGAAGCCGCTGCAAAATAAGCAGTAGTCGTAAATAGACTGGAGAGCCGATGGTGGAAGCAATTCTACTGTCGGCTTTTTTGTTGCAGTATGTCAGAGCCCCTTCACTTTATCAGAACAGAAAATATTCCCCGTTCAGAAACAGGCAGTGTGCCCCTTAGGAATGGAGACTCTGTATTCGTGAGGGTTCTTTCGCAGAACGCAAACGGAAGCTATACCGTAAGTCTTCTGGGAAACCGGGTGAATGTAGAAAGTCAGCGTCCCCTTATGCAGGGGGAAAGTTTTCATACAAAACTCACTTTCTCAAAAAACGGTCAGATTTTTCTTTCACCAGAATCGCCCCTAACCGAAAGTGCAGCCACTAAAGCTGGTGCAGTGGTAAATACTCCCGGTCTTTTACCTGACGGAAGTCCTGATTCCACTCTTTCATCCATTCTCCTTTCACAGGGCCTTGTTCCCGATGCCGCAAGTGTACGCCTGCTTCAGTTTTTCCAGCAGACAGGCATGAGAATTGACACAAACCTTTTGCAAAGGGCACGTTTAATAGCCCTGCGTTTTCCGGGAAAAGAAAAAAAAGCTTCTGAAATAG
>JAEEKM010000159.1 GCA_016282455.1 Treponema sp.
ACTTCAGCCATATACTGGTGGTACAAATGGAATTACAGAGTTCTCTACACTCTTCGGCCTCCCAATCGCAGGAAAGAATGCTAAATACATGTGGTACTACGTAGCACTTGCCTTTCTTGTTCTTACATATTTCGTTTTTTCAACAATCATGAGAACAAAGTGCGGACGTGTTCTTGTAGCAATCCGTGACGGAGAAAACCGTGCCCGCTTCTCAGGCTATCAAACTGCAAGCTACAAAACCTTCGTTTACGTTTTAAGTGCTCTGTTCACAGGAATTGCCGGTGCACTTTTTGTACCTTTCAGTGGAATTATCTCTCCATCAGAAATGAGCATTTCAAACTCAATTGATATGGCAATCTGGGTTGCTGTAGGTGGACGAGGAACTTTAATTGGGGGAGTAATCGGAGCATTCCTGGTAAACCTAACAAAAACCTTCATTAGCGAAAGCTTCCCGGAAATCTGGTCTTATTTTATCGGAGCAATTTTCGTTCTCGTAGTTTTGTTCCTGCCAAGAGGACTTACCGGAGTTTTTACAGATCTGATGGGAAAAATAATTTCAAAAATTAAAACATCAAAGGAGGCACAGTTATGAAAGAATATGCAACTTCATTAACTCCTGTAATTGAGATAGATAATATTTCTGTGAGCTTTGAAGGCTTTAAGGCTCTTACAGATGTAACTACAAAAATCATGCCGCATAAGGTACACTTTTTCATCGGACCAAACGGTGCGGGAAAGACTACCCTGCTTGATATCATCTGTGGTAAGACACGTCCTTCAAATGGAAAAATTATTTACCACGGCGGTAAAGACCTTGGTATTCGTAAGTATGTAAATATTGATCTTACAAAGCTAAGCGAATCCGAAATTGTTGCAGAAGGAATTGGACGTAAGTTTCAGGCACCGTCAGTTTTTTCAAGCCTGACAGTCTGGGAAAATATGGAAATTTCTTTAAAGGGTAGTAAGAGCGTATGGGGCTCATTGTTCTTTAAAATTTCGGACCAGCAGAAAGAACAGATTGAAAATATTCTCAACTTCATAAGTCTAGCTGATAAAAAAGACGAAAAGGCTTCTTCCCTTTCGCATGGACAGAAGCAATGGCTGGAAATAGGAATGCTGCTTGTTCAGGAGCCTGTTGTACTTCTGCTTGATGAACCTGTTGCCGGAATGGGAAAGGAAGAAACTCTTAAGACCGGCCAGCTCATCAAAAAGATTTCTGAAAAATATGCTGTCGTTGTTGTTGAGCATGATATGGAATTTGTACGTGCCGTTGCCGACCGGGTTACCGTAATGCACGAAGGAAAGATTCTTGTTGAAGGAACTGCTGAAGATGCACTTGCAGATGAAAAGGTTCGTGCAGTTTATCTTGGTCGCGGAAAGTTCCATAAGAGTGGAAAGATTGAAGCAGCTAAAGGAGATCATAATGCTTGACATTAAAAATCTAAGTTCCTGGTACGGTGAAAGCAATATTATTCCTAACCTCAACATGTCTGTTCCAGATGGAAAAATTGTCTGTCTGATTGGCCGCAATGGTGTCGGAAAAAGCACTACTCTTAAAAGTATTATGGGCATGGTAATGACAAGCAGTGGCAGCATTCTTTTTGATGATAAAGAAATCATAAATAAAAAAACATATGAAAGAGCTGCGCTTGGAATCGGGTATGTTCCTCAAGGGCGCGAGATTTTTCCTCAGCTTACTGTTAAAGAAAATCTTGAACTTGGTCTCGAAGTAAAAGGTGGTAAGGGAGAAATCGGTGAAGAGATTTTCGAACTGTTCCCTATCATTAAAGACTTTCTGAAAAGAAAGGGAGGAAACTTAAGCGGCGGTCAGCAGCAACAGCTTGCAATTGCCCGTGCTCTGGTTTCTCATCCAAAGCTTTTGATCCTTGATGAACCGACAGAAGGTATTCAGCCATCAATTATCGAAGATATTGCAACTGCAATTCAGAGAGTAAACCGTGAGCTTGGAATTACAATTCTGATTGTCGAACAATATCTTGATTTCGTACTGGAAGTAAGTGACAGTTATTACGTAATGGACAAGGGCTCAATCACTTTAAGTGGTCTTACAAAAAATGCTGACTCTGCTCTCATCCAGTCTAAGATGGCCATAGGTTGATAAATTATTGTACACTCGCCGCGGAAGGTTTTAAAAACCCCTAGTAAAAAGTTAAAATTTGAGAAATCTTCCGCGGCTTTTTTTATTTTAATTGATTTCTGACCTGTTCAAAAAGCTTCTGAATTTTTTCTGCACTATTGGCAAGGCATCTGATAATATAATCACCACAGTCATTTTCACTTACATCAACTACAAAATTATCAGGAGAACTTTCTTCTGTATAAAGGAGTTTTTCTTCAAGACCGAGAACCTCGCGGATTTTCTTTAAACTGGTAATTTTTGAATATCCAAAGATTAACATTCCGCCACAATGCGTAAAATTTCCAAACATTGTTTTTCCCTGAAGAAGAGCTTTACGGTCTGGGTGAGTATTACCATCGCTTCCTACAAGAAAAAGATTGTCTCGAAAAATAAGTTTTTCTCCGCGGTAAATTTTTATGAGATTTTTATAACGGGTGAAATCAAAAAGTTCTCCATGGGCACATCGGCCGGCACAAATGCAGTCTTCATAAATTAAGCGTGAGTTCTCTGCGAGTTTTATTTCCGTACTCGAAGAGAAACTACTTTGAGAAAAAGGAATGCAGGGAAGCGGACGGTAAATTAATGAAGCATTCTCTTCGACCTCAGCTGTAATTTTTCTCTCGGCAGATTTTCCTGCATCCATTTTAAATATCTTTTCGAAAGACTGGCTTCGGATTTCTAAGCCCGCTCCTTTATTTACCTTGATTTTGTGAAGCTGAGTATCACCTTCGAGAATGCCCGGACTTGCACTTTGAAGAAATACTGCTATACTCCCATCCTCCTGATCAAAGGGCTTCATGATTTTAAATGGAGAAGTAAAAAAACTGTCGTCAATAAAAGTCTTGTCTGAAGCCGCACGTGAGGCAGTAATTTCAAATCTGGAAATATGATTAAACTGATTCATAATATTCTGCCATTGTCTGGCGTGACCCGACACTCTCTATTGTAAATCTGTAAAGAAAACATATTTGTCCAGGAAGGCAATTACATCATCAATTCCCTCCCCGCTTCTGATATTGGTAAAAACAAAAGGTTTATCACCCCTCATCATTTTTGAATCACGCGCCATTACCTCAAGACTTGCCCCAACCATCGGTGCTAGATCAATTTTGTTTATTACCAGCAGATTACTTCTCATAATTCCAGGACCACCTTTCCGCGGAATCTTATCTCCTTCTGCAACATCAATTACAAAGATTGTAGCATCAACTAGTTCCGGTGAAAAAGTTGCAGAAAGATTATCACCGCCGCTTTCGATAAACATAAGTTCAATATCTGGAAAACGAGCTTTTAATTCATCAACTGCTTCAAGATTCATCGATGCATCTTCGCGGATAGCAGTGTGAGGACAGCCTCCTGTTTCTACGCCGACGATTCTTTCTTTTGGAAGTACAGAATGTGCACCCAGAAATTCTGCATCCTCTTTTGTGTAAATATCATTAGTGATAACACCAATTGAATATTTGTCTGCCAGACGTCTTGTCAAAGCCTCAACAAGAGCTGTTTTTCCAGAACCAACAGGCCCTGCCACTCCAATTTTTGTGAAACGCATTTATGAACTCCTCGTAGCCGCTTTGCGGTCTAACTCATATATAATCTTGTATATAAATACTCGTGCTGCATTCCGCGTATTTCGCTGGAAGGACAAGAGCGGCATAAATCATCTTCTCCAAGTTTTGTAACATTCAAAAGTATTTCTTCAAAGTTTTCAAAAAGCGAATGAAGAATTTTCTGGCCTTCGTTCTGACTCAAAGGAATTAACTTTACCAGAGTTGTTACCCGCGCAGAAAACTGGCTGTACAAAAAAGTTTTAAGAGCGTCATCCAGCGGGATATTTTTAAGCGCACAATAGGCACCATAAATCACAGGAAAATGATTAATCTTTGGAAGATGATTTGTGACATCACCTTCCTCCTTCTGCCACAGGCACACAGTCTTAAAAAAGCGGGCAGTAATTTTTTTACTTCCTTCCCTTATTTCCCTGGCACTCTTTGCGGCATTATAAATTTCGTCAAATTCAAGAACCTTGTTCCACTGACCAACCGATACATACTCATAAGAGAGCCTTACTGGTAATAACTCGTTAGTTATAAAGCTTGAAGCAATTTCTGATTCCAGATACTCAAGGGCACTTTGACTGTCATGAATAATTTTCTGCTGAACAAAAGTTTCAAGCCCCCAGGAAAGCGTGTATGCTCCGATGGGGAATGTTGAGTCATTTAATTGCAGCAGTTCAAAATCAATGTCCGCCATGAGAGTGACCATGCCCAACAATTGAAGAAATCTGTTTTGAAAAATCCAGCTTTTCATTTCGCTTCTCAATTTTCAAAGAGATTCCATGAAGCCCTTCCAGAAGTTTCTGCATAGGCTCAGTAAAAATCGTGATAAGTTCACCTTCTTCTTTTCCTGCAAAAAGCGGCGCATGACAGTTTCCAATTTCATAAGCAACTTTAGAAGTTGAAAAGAAATCCGGGTTGTCTAATTTTACACTGAGTACATCTGTTGCAAGAACATCAGCCGCAATTACAGTGTCGTCAGCATCCACACCAAAAACATCACCAGGCTTGATTCCAGTTTTCAAAATTGAATCATCCAGGCTGATTGCAATATCACGACCTGCACGAGAAGTTTTTCTATGAAGTTTTGAATAAGTTTCATGCCAGTCAAAATCAACGTAGTCTACAGGCTTCGACTCAAAAACGGCATCGCTGAGTTTTCCTAAAATTTTTGTATAAATCATAAAACCTCCTAGAACATAAAATATCTCTGAGCAAGTGGAAGTTCCTTTGCCGGTTTACTAACAATCGGTAGTCCATCAGCTGTAACGTGATAATTTTCAGGATCTACATCAATTACAGGAAGAGCATCGTTAAACTTCAAATCTTTTTTCCCAATATCACGACAATTTTTTACCGGAAGACAAAGCTTCTGAAGCCCCAGCTTCTCCGGAATTTTTTCATCAATTGCTGCCTGCGACATAAAGGTTATACAGGTCAGATATTTTGCCTTGCCATAATAGCCGAACATATTTCTGTAATAAATTGGCTGGCAGGTTGGAATCGACGCATTTGAGTCTCCCATCTTAGAAAGAATAATTGCACCG
>JAEEKM010000160.1 GCA_016282455.1 Treponema sp.
AAAAAAAAGCCACTCTTTTAAGAGTGACTGTGTAATGCGGAGAACCTGACTTGAACAGGCACAGCTTTCGCCACCAGCACCTCAAGCTGGCGTGTCTACCAATTCCACCATCCCCGCAGGAAGCGGCAGAAGGGAGTCGAACCCTCGTCTCCAGCTTGGAAGGCTGGGGTAATGAGCCGTTATACGACTGCCGCAGGTGATGATGTGAATATATCAGACGGTAAAAAAAATGTCAAGATGTAAATGCAAATTTTTTGAATTTTTTTAAAATTTTTTTTTTAGGAACTTACGCCCGGCTGGAGGGGCGGCGGAGCCGTTCACGCGAAGCGGGAATGAAACCCCGCAAGACGGGGACCCCAGGCAAACTGCAGCCGGTTGGAGCGAAAAAATAAAAGATATATATTGAAAATTCCGTTCAAAAAATATGAAAAGAAATAATTTGACAAAAAATGTCATTTTGTCAGAAAAAATACTTGACTTTTTTTACAAAAGGGGCTTATACTCATTGACAAGAAGTTGGAATCTGTAGTAATATTAGCAACGTTATACAGACAACTAACAATTTATAGCGAGGTTATATATTATGGCAGTACCCAGAGCGAAAACTTCAAAAGCTGTTACCAAGAGAAGACGTGGAGTGAACATGCACCTTGATGCACCCAATCTTGTTCCCTGCAACAACTGCAGCAACCTTGTTTTGCCACACCATGTGTGCCCAAAATGCGGTTTCTACAGAGGACGTCAGGTTATTACTCCCGAAGTGAACGGCTAAGCTAGCGTAAAAAGGCTTACCTCACATCTGTTGGTCGGTAAACTCACAAACTTATTCCATAGGAGAAAAAAATGGACGAATTGTTTGAGAAGATGCAGAAACTGATTGCTGAGAAACTTGAGATTGACCCTTCAAAGGTAACTCTTGAGGCTTCATTCCGTGGCGATCTTGGCGCAGACAGCCTTGACACTTACGAACTTGTTTATGCTATCGAGGAAGAGACTGGTGTTCAGATTCCCGATGACAAGGCAAATGAGTTTGAGACCGTTAAGGACGCTTACGACTACATCAAGTCACAGAAGCAGTAATTCTTTCGGATTATGATTTTGGGAATGAGTTTGCTTGTTCCCGGCGAAAAGCACGGTACTGGTTACTGTGCTTTTTTTTTTATTCCTTTTTGGAGGATTTATGAATGAACTTGATTTGCAGTATGAGATGAGGCCTTTAAGTGCTTCCCGTAAAAAGGAACTTGAGGAATTTTGCAGGAATCTTGATTTGCATTTTAAAAACCTGGGTCTTTTGGACCTGGCTTTCCATCACAGGAGTTTTTCGAATGAAAATAAAGACCACCGCAGGTTTAATAATGAGCGCCTTGAGTTTTTGGGTGACAGTGTGCTGGGGCTTGCTACTGCGGCTTTTTTGTATGATGATATGGCGGGGAACCCTGAGGGGGATCTTGCTAAAATAAAATCTACTGTGGTAAGTGAAAAGTCTCTTGCTCCAATTGCACTTGAGAAAATGCATATTGACCGTTATCTGGTTATGGGTAAGGGGGAAGAACTTTCCGGCGGGCGTAAGAAGGCTGCTATTCTGGCGGATGCTGTGGAAGCGGTTATCGGAGCACTTTATCTTGATTCTGGTTATGCAGCGGCAGAGAAACTTGTTCTTGAACTGATGATTCCGGCAGTGAGGGCGGTTCAGACGGAAGGTGATACCGGGGATTATAAAACCATGCTGCAGGAATACTTCCAGAAGAAGAATAAAGCCTGTCCTGTTTATGAACTTGTGAGTACCAGCGGACCAGACCATGACAGGAAGTTTGAAGTTGCGGTTCACCTTGGAAACAAAACTTTTGGGCCTGCCGTGGGTAAGAGTAAAAAGAGGGCAGAGCAGCTTGTGGCAAAACTTGCCCTGGAGAAGCTTGGAGTTTTGTAGGCCCCTGTCACCCTGAACTTGATTCAAGGGTTATTTTTGTTTCATATGCTGGTTTCGAGAACCTTGACTTATGTATAAATTGCTGGTTTCGAGAGCCTCAACCAGCGGATTAACTGTTGTTTCGAGAGCCTCAACCAGCGTATTTAAAAAGCCTTATTCTTTGGGGGCGGACTGATTCTTTTCCCGGGCGTAGCGGCGGCTTTCTATGTAAGCAAAATCGTTTCTTCCCTTCTTTGAGTACCTGAAGCCAAAACTTATCTGGTACTGCCAGGCGTAGTCGTAGGGCTGAATCAATCTGTTGGTACCGAGATTGGGGTAGTCCACCGTAAAGGCTCCGTTTAAGAGAAGAGACCAGTGGTGGGCAAGGGGAAGGTCTATTCCTGCCATCATTTCTACACCCAGGTAGTGAAGGTAAAACTCATCCGTGAGCTGGAAAGTGTAGTGAAGGCCCGGAACAAAATGAATGCGCACGTACTTCCATATATCCGACTGAAAATGAGGACCATAGAAAATATCTGCTGCAAAAAGGAACATTTGTTTTGTTCTCTGCTGCATTCCGTTAAAGGTATGGAAAATGGGATAGAAAGCGCTTATCTGAAGATAACTGTCGGCAGGCTGAATGTTTTTTGTCTGAAGGGCAACATAGACACCCATGAGATAATCCTGTCTTACAAAATTACTTCTGTTTTCTTTTAATTCCACGCGGTTAATCTGTGTGGCGATGATTCCTTCATTGAACATTGCAAAGGGAAGATTTTCAATTTCCGGGAATCCTGTGCGGGGGTTGAGGGGAGTTTCAGTTTATTTTTCAGTCTGGGCAAAAGAAAGAGAAATTGCAGTTGCCAGAAGCAGTAAAAGTGCAAGTGTTTTTTTCATTCCGGTCACCAATCCTAGCGTGAAACGTGGTAGAGCATGAGGGCTTTTTGTGTGCCGTTGTCTGACCAGGTTATGTAAAGTATGGCACCTGTAACATCCCAGGTGGTTATTTTTGAAGCTGTGTTTCCTGTGCTTGATTCATAGGTGTAGGTGATTGTGTTGTCAATTACTGTGTAGGTTCCCGTGTAGTTTGTGGGTACGGGGTCGCCGTTTGAGTCTACGGTAGTTGCAATGCTTGCGCTGAATTCACCTTCTGCCTGAAAAGTGATTGAGTTTCCGTCGTTGTCCATCCATTTTCCGTAGAGGGGATTTGGCGTGTAGCAGGAGGATAAAAGTGCGCTAAAAGTAAGGGCTAATGCAAGTGCTGAAAGAATAATTGTAATCTGTTTTTTCATTTTGATTCTCCGTAAAAATTATAGGTATAGTCAATGGCTGTTGCTTCAAATCCTGCAGGTTCTACAAGATAGTAGCCGCCGCCTGCTTTTTGTTTTTTTATTTCTACATTCTCGTAGGAAACTTTTCCTGGGTACATACCCTTTACAAGAATTGTATTTATCATTTTTCCGTTGCCATAAATGTTTGCTTTTGTGGTCATGGTTCCGTTAAAAATCCAGTCTTCGCTGTCGCTGTAGTTTGTGTATTTCATTGGCACTACGCCGCTAAAGCCCTGAACTTTTGTTTCGTAGGAGAGGGTGCCGCTTAAATCTCCCTTGATTTTTTCTTTTCCCATTTTGTCAAAGATGTTGGGTTTGTGCATGAGGGTGAGTTTGGAATGGGAATAGATGATTGCTTTGTTAAAGGCAATAAAATACAGGGTTGGAGAAAGGGCAGGCCAGCCTTCAAGAACTGCTGTTTCAGTAATGGTTTTTCCAGCAGGGGAAACAAAACTTATGCGGTAGTAATATTTTTCCAGAGGCTTTGCATCTTTTACTTCGTGAACATAACATTGAGGTTCAGTTTTTGACACGGTGGCAATTTGTGTAAAAGATGAATCTTTTTCTTTTGAAAAGAGAATGTTAAAACTTCCTTCCTGAACAAAGTTTCCGTCCCACTCAAGTAAAATGGGGTAAGTAAAAAGTTTTTCTTCCTCTGGTTCATACTCCCTGCAGCCGGTAAAATACTCTGCCTGACTTGCACGGGCAGAAGTGAAAGTGTCATTAGCGGCGGCAAAAACTTGTGAGATGAAAAGAGAAGCAAGTGTTAGTACAAGTGCGATTTGTTTTTTCATTATTCTTCTCCCACCGTCCAGTCAACTCTGTCTTCGGAGAGGATAACGTTTCCGGAGAGGTCATTTGTTGTAACTGCGTAGTAACCGCCGCCTGCGGCTCCGCCTTTAATTTCAAGATTATTGTACAGAGCCTGACCAGGATACATGCCTGTACATTTAACGGTTCCGTGCATGTTTCCGTTTGCACTCATGTTACTTGTTGTATCTGTGTTTCCTGTGAGTGTAAAGTAAACGCCAAGGCTTGAATCGTCTGCAATGTAGAAGTCTGCGTAGTTTGAATAGGGCATGGTAATTTCTGCGCCCAGTCCTGCAATGGCAGCCTTGTAACTTAATGTTCCGCTGATGTCACCGTTAATTGTTTCGCTGCCGAGTTTGTCCATGTCGTTACTCTTATGCATGAGGGTAAGTTTTTTCTGACTTGCCTTAACGGTTTTGTTGTACTCGCGGAACCACTGGTCTCTGGTGATTGCACCGTAACCCCAGCTTGTTCTCCATTTGTCCTTGAACTGACCGCTTGTGTCAAAGGAATCCGAACTTGGGTCATTACCCTTGTTTCCCTGACCGAGTGTGTTTACGGAAACAACGCGATAGTAGTAAAGGACTCCGGCTTTTGCTCCTTCGTAACTGTCAATGTAAGTGTTGTCTGTTGTGGGAGCATCGTTTAGTTTTCTGAAAGGTCCTGTTGCAGAGGTTGAACGGAATACATAGTAGGCGTAGGCATCTTCTGCTTTTGTCCAGCTGATTTCTACAGGGTAAACTCCCAGGTCATTTGCTGTCATTACACTGTCGGAAAGTTTTTTCGTGCGGGAGGCAGTAACCTGTGTAGGGGCCGGAGGCATTGGAGCGGCGGCAGAACTCATGTCACTTTCTTTTGCGGTGTTCACGTTCACTGTTGAAATTTTATAGAACTTCTTTGCGTCAATTTCTTCTGTAAGGTAACCTGAACTTTCTGTTCCCGTAATGCCTTCCAGTAAAGTGGTGAAGGTTCCGTTTTCTGTGTCGCAGGAGTAAACGGTGTAGGTAAAGTTAACGCCTTCAAAATTACTTCCGACTGCGGGACTCCACTTGAGGTTTACTTTTCCTTCTGTGCTGGAATCAAGAACTTCAAGTGATGCAGGGGCACTTAGAATAAAGCCCTTTGCAGGTGTACTTGAGTCAGGACCTGTTTCGCTGAAGGCACTTTTTTGTTTTTCTTCTGTGCTTGTATTTGTGGCGATTGTCTGAACGTAGTAGTAGTAGATAAGCCCCTGTTTTACGGATGAATCTGTCCAGCTTGTGGTAGACTCAGGTATGTTGTTTTTTATGAGGGTGAATACAGAGTCCTGCGAACTTGTGCGGTAGAGGGAATAGGTGTGGGTGATATTAGGATCTGCAGAAGTGACCGGGTCCCATGAAATGTTTAAGGCTTTGTCTCCTGTTCCAAGACCGTTTGTTACCTGAATGTTGTCCGGTGCAGTAGGGGCACCCTGTGTGAGTGAGTAGCCCATTGCAATGGAAGAGAGAACGCTCTGGTTACCTGCGGCGGTGATTGCCATTACTTTGTAATAGAACTCAACTCCCTGTTCGCTTGAAAGAAGCACGTTATCGTAAGTGTTCTGGTTACCCCTTACGCTTCCGATTTTTTCCATGCCTGTTCCGTTTTCTTTTTCACCGCGGTAGATGTCGTAGTTCTGTGCGTTTTCTACACTCTGCCATGAAACCTGAATTGTGTCTGTGGATTTTCCTTTCCAGGCGTCCACTTTGGAAGGAGGTGGTAAAAGCCAGCCTTCTCCGTTGGTTTCTTCTGTGGTGGGGTCTGTGTAGCCGCTGGAAGTGTAGCCTTTACCGATGTTTTCTGCGCAGATGCGGTAGACGTATTTTTTGCCATAGGCTTCGCTTGTGCTTGTGGGGGAATCCAGAAGTTTGTCCGTGTAGTTTAGTGCATAAACGTAGTCACGGATTTTTGTGTACTGTGTGTCGTCTGTGGGAATCTCGTCTCCTGCATTGATTGTGGCCCGTTCTACGCGATAACTTTTTGCGTTTTCTACTGACTTCCAGGTGAGCTTGATTGTGTCCGGATACTCTCCCTGACTTACGATTAACTGGGACGGACTTTCCAGTGTTGTGTTCACTGTCTCAATGCGTAAGAGGTCGTCCAGAGAATCTACCATGATGGAAGTGTCATAACTGCCCTTGGTTTCAAACCAGGAGTAGCAGGAGGTGAGTGTAACTGCTGAAATGAGGAGGAGTGTTTTTGCTGCGAGTTTTATTGTGTGTTTCATTTTTTTGTTTCCTTAGTTCCACCAGCCGTAGGTGGAGTCTTTAATCCATGAGTGACTGTCACTATATTGAACTGGGAACCATCTTCTTCGTACATCTTCACTTGATGTGTCTACAAG
>JAEEKM010000014.1 GCA_016282455.1 Treponema sp.
AAAACTTGTTCCCGGACAGGAAGTGGATTTTACGTTCCCTGCCTACAGTGGAAGTGTTAAAGGCTATGTTGTCGGCTGGCCTGCCATTGGTTCTGTTACAAGCCGTGGAGCTACTGTGGTAAAGGCCCGTGTCCGTATTGATGAATATCCTTCTACTATTCTTCCAAACTTTTCCTTCTCCGGCAAAATAAAAATTTCTCCTGACGAAGAGTATCTTATTGTTGAGCGCTATGCAGTTGGACGTGAAGACGGAAAAGCCTTTGTGGTGGATGCCCGTACTGGAGAAAAAACTTATGTTACCGTAAAGCCTTATGGAAAAGAATATGTGCGCATAGAAAGCGGACTCTCAGGCGGCGAAGTACTTGCGGCTCAAAGTGCCCGTGCAAAAAGCGGCATGAACAGAAACGGTGCAAACCAAAGAAGTGGAATGGGAGCAATGCCAGGTGGAAGTGCCCGAATGATGGGAGGCCGTTAATGGCAGAAGAGGTTATCAGCCTTGACCACGTGAAGCGCACTTATGTAATGGGAGAAACAGAAGTGTACGCCCTCCGTGACGTTTCTTTTTCTATTACACAGGGAGAGTTTGTAACAATCATGGGTCCTTCCGGTTCTGGAAAATCTACCTGCATGAACATGATTGGCTGCCTGGACAGACCTACAGGCGGTATTGTAAAAATTAACGGAAAAGAAACTGCCAGTATGAGCGAAAAAGAACTTGCCCTTTTGCGAAACCTTACGGTGGGTTTTGTTTTTCAGCAGTATTTTCTTCTTCCTTCCATGACGGTTTTAGAAAACGTAATGCTTCCTTTAAGATATGCGGGCATTGAAAAAAAAGAGAGAAAAGTTTTAGCACAGGAAGCACTTGAAAAAGTTGGGCTTACAGACAGAATGTTTCACCACCCCTATGAACTTTCCGGCGGACAAAAACAGAGGGTTGCCATTGCAAGGGCAACAGTTACAAAACCAAAAATAATTCTTGCAGATGAACCCACCGGTGCTTTGGACAGTGAAACAGGTAAAGCCGTGATGCGTATGTTCCGTGAAATAAACGAGACGGGGACAACAGTTGTCATTGTAACACATGACCCAAGAGTAGGTGCCAGTTCAAACAGATGCATACAGATTCTTGACGGACTTATCTGTTCAGATAAAAAACAGGAAGCAGGGGAGTTTTAAATGATAGAAGATTTTATAAATGCCCTGCAGAATTTTAAGCGCAACAAAATGCGGACATTCCTTTCTCTTTTGGGAATAATTATTGGTGTTGCCTCTGTGATTGTAATCATGAGCATGGGGCAGAGTTCCACAAAGCAGATAGAACAGACTTTCGGTTCTTCCGGTCTTGATATGGTCAGCATCAGTAACGGTTACATGCGCAGAAAGAGGGATGCAGTTACCTTGCAGTTTAACGAAACTTTCCGTGAGGATTTGTTTGATGCAGTCAGCGGTATAAAAAAAATCTGGTACAAAAATACCATGAATGCAACTCTTTCTTATGGAGATGTAAGTGCAAGTGCAAACTGTACTGCAATAGAAACCGGTTATCTTGAAACCTATGGTCTTACACTTGAAAGCGGAAATTTTTTTAACATCACGGACGATGTTGCCGGAACACAAAAAATCATATTGGGAAGTGAAATTGCATCGTCACTTTTTCCGAACGGTGATGGACTTGGAAAAAGAATTATGCTTGTTACTAGTTCTGTTCCCTTTAATTTTGTTGTTGCAGGTATTTTAAAAGAACAGTCTTCAGGCATGGAATCTTCCACCACAGGCTGCTACATTACCCGCGGCTTTTATTCAAAAAAAGTAAAACCCAATCCTACTGCATCAACAGTTATGGTACAGGCAGTTTCTTCTTCCAGGGCAACGGAGCTTGTGCAGGCCCTCACCGCTTACTGCGAAAAACTTTCGGGTACAGAAGGTTCTGTAAATGTAACTTCCATGCAGACAATGATTGAGCAGATGAGTGAAATTACAGGAACTTTAAGCATCATGCTTTCTGCCATTGCGGCCATCTCACTTCTTGTAGGCGGAATCGGAATCATGAACATAATGATTGTTACCGTGACGGAGAGAAAACAGGAGATTGGAATTCGCAAAGCACTTGGTGCCAGCCCTGCCGTTATACGCCAGCAGTTTTTAATAGAAAGCGCAAGCATAACTTTAATGGGCGGCATCATTGGAATCATACTGGGAATTGCAATCAGCCTTGCAGTTGAGTATGTGCGTGCCCAGTCCTTTGTAATAAGCGTCGAAAGCTGCGTGATTGCATTTTTATTTTCTGTCTTTGTGGGTATCTTCTTTGGCTTCAGCCCCGCCTCCCGTGCCGCAAAACTAGACCCGGTGATTGCTCTTTCCGGGGAGTGACGGTTGGCGTTTTTTTTACAACAATCCTAACATACTTCTATAAACCTACATTTGTAATTGACCTGTTGCCAACATGGCAATGGGTCACCACATTCCCTCAACTAAATCTTCCTTGAAAAAACACATTCTTTCATGTATAGTGGATTACTATGGCAGACTATCACACATTTCCTGATGCACCGGAAGGAACTCCGGAAAGTAAATTCGTTCATCTCCATGTTC
>JAEEKM010000015.1 GCA_016282455.1 Treponema sp.
ATTTGGGTATATTACTTTATTGCCGTCATCTTCACTTTCTCCGCCAATGGTGCCGCCTGTCATCTCAAAACTTCCGCTATATATTCCAACTCCGCCACCATAGGCAATAGCAGTATTCTGGCTGATGCTTCCTCCGTTCATTATAAATTTTGCAGACAGAGTTTCAGATTCTTCGCCATTACCATAAACCAGAACACCGGCTCCATTTAAGCCTGCTTCAGTATTGGCAGAATCAGATATATTTTCTTTAATGGCTGCTCCCTCATTCATTGTAAGGGTAGCCTTGTCATAAACAAGAATACCAGCGGCAGCCATTGCACTGTGGTTACCGGTAATCAGGGCTCCTTCTCCCAAAGTGACCTTGCTTTCTCCTTCTATGTAGATTCCACCACCACCAAAATCTGTGTTTGAGTACCCGCCTGTAATAGTCAGGTTTCTAACAGTAACATCCTTGCTTGTATTTATTGTAAGTGTTGTACCACAATTGTCTTCAGTAAACTGACCATCCAGCTTGTCTGTGCTGCCATTCTTACCACACAGCGTAATACTCTTAGCCGCGATAGGAGTCGTAACATCCGTTTCATCGTCTATTGTGTCTTTTATAACCTGACTGCCCGTCAGAGTTCCATCAATATAAATTGTATAATCAACAGAATCATCATTCCATCCGTTAATTTTCATCAGTGCAGTTTCTATGGAATTAAAGGCACCTGTCATGCCGTTGCAAAGGTTTCCGTCTCCATCAGCAGCAACTGTTACTGAATTGGTAAAGCCCGCATACAGGGTTTTGTTTCCTGTGCTTCCTTCACTAATTTCTATAATTGGGTTTCCTTCAAAACCAGCATTATCAAACCAGCCTGCAAATGCATAGCCTGATTTTTTCATTGTAGGAAGGGCAACACCATTTTTTCTTGAATACCTGTTGGTAAGAATGTCATCTGCACTTGCAAGACTTCCGCCATCTGTTTCATAGGTAATTGTATAAAGTTCATTAAGATCGAGTTCTATTAAGGCACTTGTGTTAATACCCGCTGTAACACGAACAATGTTTTCTACAGAGTTTAATGGATATTCTACACGTTCTTCTTCATTATCATAAAACTCAAAAAGCAAACGGTATGAACCTGATGCAAGCTGTTCATCTTCATCTGCCGCACTGCGGGTGTATGTAACTGAATGTTTGTTTTCTCCAAGATTTATAAAGTTACTTGAGTCAAAAGTTTGTGTATCTAAGTCTTCGATTCCTTCTTCGTTATAAAGAGTTGCTTTTACTTTATCTGCCTCTCCGGTAAACTCAACAGTAATGCTCATTCCGCCATAAGTAGTTTCCGGGCACATTATAATAGTTACAGTATTGACTGTTCCTTTTTCTATTTGTGCACTTGCTTCGCCACTAAAAGGAACTCCCTCTAAGTCTGCAGTAAGAACAAAAACCCAGACGCCTTCAGTCACAGGAATAGCCATTTTTGAAAGTTCTTCAATACTGTCTGCCTGGGCAAGTTCTACTTCCTCAGGTTCAGTAACAGGAGCATCATCTAATACAACAATTCTCGGAGTACCCTTGAGTTTAAGGGATGTAAGTTTTTCTACAAGACCATCGCTCTTTGGGCTAAGGGTTCTTTCCATGCCGGAAACTGCATTTACTTTTATATATGTTTTTCCGTCTGAAGAATTCTCAAGGCCGTCTTTTAAATTCATTCCGTTGGAACAGGAAGCAAAAGTAAGCAAGAGAGATGCTGTCAGTGCCACAATACCGCTAATTGTTTTTGTGCAAATATTATTCTTTTTCATATTACTGCCTCCTACTCTGTAACTGTAATCTGTGCATTCCATGAGTAATATTCATAGGTTGCAGCTGTTGCCTCTGTAGACTCTGTAATCAGTTTTTTTGCTATGAGGGAAATGTCGTAAACTCCAGGGTTTGATTTCATAACATACCATGTAAGTTTATTCTGATCTAAATCAGAAGTGGCAGACTGTTCAATTCCGTCTACTTTCCATACGTAGCTTTCATAGCCTTCATCTGCCGTAAACAAATATGTAATTCCACCTTTACCATCATCCGCGTTTGTTATTGCATAGGTCACATTAATATCGCTTTCTTCAGCCACATCGATTACAACGTTAAAGCCAAGCACCGGTACTTCAGCCCACTTTGCATAAAGTGTGATTGCTTTACGGATTGAAGTTTCAAAGTCAAAGGCTTCTTCAGAAAGTGTTGCGCCATTGTCTTCAGAAGTAAACCAGCCTTCAAATACATAATCTGTGGCTCCGTCTGTACTTCTGGCTTTTACAGGCACTTCTTCAGGTTCATCAAAAGAACTTCCGTTCTGCACTTCTGTAACGGGGGTAAAGCCTTCCGGCCAGGCACCGCCGTTCAGTTCATAAGTTATTGCATTCATTACAGGCTGCAGGGTAAAAGCAAGTGTGTTTTCTCCGCCCTTTATGACAATTTCTTCTGAGCGTCCGTTAAAGAAAACTATTTTTTCTCCGGCTTCTTTCATATATAGTTCTGCTTCTGCATAAAGAGAGGTTCCCACGGGAATGTCATCAAAAAAAGCACTTCCTTCTCCGTCTATTAGGGGCACTTTACGGCTGTCTGTGTAACCGCCTTTAAGTGTTATGCCCAAAAACTCGCCGTCTTCATCTTCTGTTTCTTCTACGGTTTCTTCTCCGGCAGGTTCTGTAACAATTACGGAATCAGGGTCTGTGTCTCTTGCCGCTGCATTTTTGTTAAGAGATACACCAGTAATTTGGAATGTGAGTTTACCTGTTCCCTCGCTGCCAGATGAACAGGACATCAAGAAAAAAACTGCTCCAATAAGAGTGAGCATGAAAAGCGGAATTTTGTGTAGTAACTTCATTTTTTCCTCCCAAAACACTTTTTCATTGTAATTATAAAACAATTTTTTAGTAAATGCTACACCCAAGAGGACTTTTGGCAATAAGAAACTGCCGCATCTTTTATTAGTATTTTAGGGTTACTGTTTTTCACCAAAATGGCGTTTTGTAAATAAAAGGGAAATAAAAAAAGGTGCTCCGATTAGGGAAGTAATTGTTCCCACAGGGATTTCTGAAGGCGGCATTATGATTCTGCACAGGGTGTCAGAAAAAAGCATGAGTACTGCCCCGCCTGCCATGCTCAGGGGAATTAGTTTTCTTGCCCTGCTTCCAAAAATACGGCGCATAATATGGGGGGCAACCAGACCAACAAAGCCAATTGTTCCTCCCGCACACACAGCCGCACTGCTTGCAAGGGCACCGCTCACTATGACCAGAAGTCTCAGTCTCTGCACGTTCACGCCCAGAGACAGGGCCGAAACTTCCCCTCCGGCAAGTAAATCCAGTTCTCTGGCACAGTACATTAACATCACTACAGATACAATTGAAGGAAGAATAATAAAACTTACCTCATTCCAGCCCCTTCCGCTAAAACTTCCCAGCATCCAGATGTACATGGTGTGAAGCTGAGTGTCATTGAGCGAGAGGATTATTGCAATACAGGCCGAATAGAGGGAACCCAAAGCAGTACCGCAGAGTAAAAGTGCAACTGTACTTCCGTTTTTTCTGCCTGCAATTCCAGTTACCAGAAGCCCTGCTGCCAGTGCACCTAAAAATGCCCCGCCATTCACAGGACTCAGCACTGCACCCAGAGTAGTTTCCCTAAAAGCCGCACTTGCAAAAGAAGAAGCAATTACTGCCCCCAGGGTAGCACCGGAAGAAACTCCCATTATGCCGGGTTCTGCAAGAGGATTTCTAAAGAACATCTGAAAAGCCGCTCCCGCACCCGCAAGCAGTGAACCTGCCAGAAGTGCAAGAAGCATTCGGGGTAAACGGATTTGCGTGAATATCAGTCTTGAAAAACTGTCGGAATTAAATAAAAGGTCTTTAAAATGCAAATGCCGGGCACCAAGCAGCAGTGAGCATGCAACGGCGACCAGCATCAGTAGTATGAGGATTAAAAAGGAGCCCTGCCTAAAAAGTTTTGTATTTTTTGTCATTTCAGACTTCTTTTTAGACAGCCCCATTTAACTTTCCTTTGCTTACTTGCAGAACTCTTTTTTAAGGAAGTCCAGGTCAAGTTCAGGGTAGAGCACGTGTGCAGAAAGCAGTGCCTTTACGCGTTTTGAAGCCTCGTCTTTTGCAGCGGGGTCAAGAACGATTTTTCCCTTTGCAGGTTTTCCTTCTTTTGTAAGTCCTGGTTTTGTGTTTTTAAGAACAAGGTCAATGATGTCGGCAACTTCTTTCATGTCCTTTTCGTTCATGCCAAGAGTTGTAAGACCCGGTGTTCCAATACGAATACCGCTTGTCCACCATGCACCGTTCTTGTCATAGGGGAGAGCATTTGCATTGGCAGTAATTCCGCATTCATAAAGGGCAGCCTCTGCCTGTTTTCCTGTAAGACCGTAAACAGTTACGTCGCAGAGCATAAGGTGGTTGTCTGTTCCGCCGGTCTGGAGTGGAATACCGTGACTCTTGCATCCTTCTGCAAGTGCCTGTGCATTTTTTACCACCTGATGTGCCCAGTCGCGGTAAGCAGGAGTTGAAGCTTCCTTAAATGCAATTGCCTTTGCAGCCATAATGTGTCCGAGAGGTCCGCCAAGAACCATTGGGCAGCCCTTGTTTACGTAGTCTGCAAATTCTTTTTTACAGAGAATCATTGCACCGCGGGGTCCACGGAGTGTTTTGTGGGTTGTTGTTGTAACAATGTCAGCCCATTTAACAGGATCAAAGTCACCTTCAAAAACTTTTCCTGCAACAAGTCCGGCAAAGTGTGCCATATCTACCATGAGCACTGCTCCGCACTTGTCTGCAATTTCACGGAAGCGCTTAAAGTTAATCTTTCTCGGGTAAGCGGAGAAGCCTGTAAGAAGAATAAGTGGCTTTACTTCCATTGCCTGTTTTTCAATGGCATCATAGTCAAGAAGACCTGTTTCTTTATCTACACCATAAGGATGACTTTCAAACATTCTTGCAGAAACATTCATCTTGTAACCGTGGGTAAGGTGTCCGCCGCAGCTGTAATCAAGACCCATGAGTTTCTGGTTGCCAAACTTTTTTCTAAGGGCATCAAACTGTTCGGCAGTAAGGTCGTTAAGAGATTTTACACCAAGTTCTTCCAGGGTAGGTGTTTCTACTTTTGCAGAAAGAATTGCCCAGTAGGCAACAAGGTTTGTGTCTGCTCCAGAGTGGGGCTGAACATAAGCATAGTCTGCACCAAAAAGTTTTTCTGCTTCGTGTGCGGCTACATTTTCCACAGCGTCAATGTTCACACATCCGCCGTAATAGCGGTGTTCCGGATAACCTTCGGCATATTTGTCGGTAAGAAGGTTTCCCATTGCAGCCTGTACGTTAAGTGAACAATAGTTTTCACTTGCCACAAGTTTAAGGTGTGTGCGCTGATTTTCAAGCTCATTCACAATTGAAGAAGCAACATCAGGACCAACAGCGGCAACCTGCTGAAGGTTTGCAACATAGGCTGTCATGGCAACATTTGGTTTTCCGCCACAAGACTCAAGATAATTTTCCAGGGGTGTAGACATCTTTTTCTCCTGCTTTTTATTTTTTACTGATTATAGAGAAAATGCTCTTTTCATTCAATACTACCAATTTCCCGATTCCATGCTATAATATTTCTGATTTTACGGAGGAAGAAATGGAAACTCAGGAACAGGAAATTAAAAGCGAATCCCGGCTGACTTTTCTGGAGGCTACAAGCATAATTGTGGGTCATGGTGTGGGGGCAGGTATACTTGCCGTTCCCTACCTTGCATCCCGTGCACCCTGGTGGGATTTTTTCTGGATTCTTGCTCTGGCCTATTTTATAAACCTTATCCTTCACCTGATGATTGCAGAACTTTCCCTTAACAACGGCGGCGCTCAGTTTGTCAAGTGTTTTGAAAATGAACTTTTTACCGGCCGTTTCAAAAAAATTGCTACCTGGATTGTTTTCGGCTTTCTTGCCTTTAGTGTTTTGTGCAATGTGGCAAGTTTTATTACCGGCTCTGCGGCAGTGTTTTCTTCCTGGTTTGGTTTACCTTCCTGGGCAGGCATGCTCCTTTACTATGTGATTGCAGGACTTGTCGTTTTCTTTGGCATGAAAATCGTGGGCATTTGCGAAAAATACTCAGTTATTGCCATGGTTGTGGTCATCGGCATTCTTTTTACAGCAACCCTCCGTTCCCAGATGAGTCCCCTTCCCTCTACCCTTTATGCAAATACCAACCTTATGGCCCTTTACAGTACAGTTGCATTTTCCCTTTCTGCAGTGATGAGTGTTCCTCAGGTTGTAAAGGGAGTTAATGGTGACAGAAAAAAGATTATTGGTGCTATTGCGGCGGGTACAGGAATCAATACCTTCCTTATAATCGTGGTGACTTTTATGACTCTTCTTGGCGCTGGTACTGCCATTACAAAAAACGGTGCCCTTGTAGACCTTAGTGCTCATCTTGGCGGCTGGGTAAGTATTGTGGGTTATGTTTTCTCCCTTCTGGCCCTGTCAACTTCTTTCTGGGCTAACACCCTTAACATGCGGGACATTATTTCTGAACAGACTAAGTGGAACCTTAAACTCTGCTGGCTTCTTGCAACCCTTCCCTGTCTTCTTCTGGCTCTGTTTGGAATGGCAAGTTTTGTTGGTTTTGCCCGTCTTGCAGGTGTCATTCAGGTTTTAACAGGAATCGGAATCATCATTGCCTACAGTCGTTCCCGCAGGCGCACTGGACTCAGCCCCATTTGCGGACGTTTTGGAACCTTACCCTTCCAGATTATGGTGATTTTAGGTTCCATTGCGGCAACTGTGGGTTCAGTTCTTGCAGTAAAATAATTATTTTATAGGTACAGATATGGTTACAGATTTAGCTTTAACACAGTTTAACGACATTTGCATTAACCGGGTGGCTTCTACAATCCTTTCCCTTCTGGATCTTCCCAAAGGTGACAGAATGGCTGACCCTATTGAAAAGGTTTTAAACACTGCCAGTGACAAATTTTCAGGAGAAAAATGCGACCGGGTTTTTATGTACAATCCTGATGCCATCGCTTACTGGATTTACCATAAGTACCAGTCAAAGTTTTTTACGGGTACAGATAGTGAATCTGACCTCATTCTTCCCATGCTTTCTGTTTTTCCTCCGGTAACCCCTGCCTGTTTTGGTTCCATGTATTCAGGTCTTCTCCCTCCGGAACACGGCATTCAAAGCTACACTAAACCGGTTTTAAAATGCCAGACTCTTTTTGACAGGCTCATTGAAGAAGGTAAAAAAGTTGCAATCGTTTCTACCAGCGGAGATTCCATCAGCCTTATTTTTCTTGAACGCAAGATGGACTATTTCATTTATAAAACTGTTGGCGAATGTAACCGTAAGGCAGAAGAATTAGTTAAGGAAGACAAGTATGATGTTATCATTTTATACAACACAAACTATGACTACTGGATGCACCGTTCCTCTCCCACAGGACTTCCTGCCCTTCGTGCACTAAAAGCAAACATAACAGAGTATCTGGCTTTAAAGGAAATAATAACTAACGAATGGAAGTTTAAGCACAAAACCGCCCTTGCTTTTGCCCCAGACCACGGCTGCCACAGATGGCTTGGTCTTCTTGGAAACCACGGAATTAACGAACCCTGTGACATGAATACCGTTCATTTCTGGACATTTATTTAAATAAAAAAAACGACTGTCAGTTATAAAACTAACAGTCGTTCGTCTGCCCTGTCCCAAAAGTACTAATTGTGGTGGTTGAGGTTCTCGAAACCACCATATTTTGTGCACATGGTCATTTCGAGAGCCTCAATGACCATAGACATTCAACTTATTGAACAGCCCCCCCTCATGCACCAGGCACAGTTTTTAGACAATCGCACCCTGTCTATTTTTTGAGCAAAGCAGCGAAGGGATTATAAGTTTCTCCGTCGTCATCACTTGAGTGGCTCTTCATGTACTCGTGGGCATTATCCTGCTCTTCGTTAGAAACCACTGGTGTAAGGGAGATTCTCTTTTCTTCCATGTCTACTTTTTCCACAACTACCGGAAGAATGTCGCCAGTTTTGTACACTTTCTTAAGGTTAGTATTTCTTTCAACCGGCAGTTTTGAAATGTGAACAAGTCCATCTACACCAGGAGCCAGATTGATAAATACACCAAAGTCTGCCACCCTGCTGATTTTTCCTTCAATTTCTGTACCCACAGGGAACTTTTTATCTGTACCCTCCCATGGATCAGCTTCCAGTTCCTTCATGCTCAGGCTCACCCTCTCGTGGTCCCAGTCAGTCTTAATTACTTTTGCAGTAACTTCCTGACCTACAGAAAGTACATCTTCAACTTTTGTTACCCTGATGCGGCTTATTTCACTTACAGGAAGCAGGGCTTCAAAACCGTTCACTTCCACAAAGGCACCGTAACTCTGAAGGCGGGTTACTTTTCCGGTAACTGTCATGCCAACAGTAATTTCTCCGGCAAGGTGCTGAAGTTTCTGTGCAGCGGCATCTTCAAGAATTGCACGGTTAGAAACAATAATGTTCTTTCCTTCGTTCTTGTACTCTGTAATCCTAAAGGTAAGGTGCTGGCCCACATACTCGGCAGGTTCTTTTTTCTGCTTAAAGCCCATCTGTGAATAGGGACAGAAGGCACGAACTGTACCCACCATTACTTCAAATCCGCCTTTAATTTCTTTGGTAACATGACCTTCTACAGGTACAGAATTTTTGTAGGCATTTTCCAAAAGACTGTTGTCTGCCTTGTCACCGGAAAGCTTGGTTGTAAAATGAAGTTCATCATGGCGGCTTCCAACAAAGTAAACCTTTATTTTGTCACCTTCTTTTACGCTCACATTGCCATCGTCATCAGTGAACTCAGCTTTATCCACAAAACCTTCGCTTTTAAGTCCCAGATCAATAAATACAGTATCATTTGCAACTGCCACAACTGTGGTCTCTACCGGCTGCCCGGGTTCATATAAGTTTTTCATTCTCATAATCTCCTGTTTAAATATCGCCACATCATACAGGTTTTTCTTTTTTTGTACAATGCAATTATCCTTGCAAAAAAACTAATATGGCTGTATAATGTTTCTACAAACAAAAACATTTACATCAGGAGTTACTAATGTCAAAAGAAAACATTCCCTACAAAATCTATCTGTCAGAAAACGAACTGCCCGCTTACTGGTACAACGTTCGTGCTGACATGAAAAATAAACCGGCACCTCTTTTAAGTCCGGCTACACATGAACCGCTTAAGTTTGAAGACTTACGCCCGGTTTTCTGCGATGAACTTATCAAACAGGAACTGAACGACACAGATCCGCTTATTCCCATTCCGGACGAAATCCGTGAGTTTTACAAAATGTATCGTCCCGCCCCGCTTGTACGCGCCTACTGTCTGGAAAAGAAACTCGGTACCCCCGCAAAAATCTACTATAAGTTTGAAGGAAACAATACCAGTGGCAGCCATAAACTTAATTCTGCCATTGCCCAGGCTTACTATGCCAAAAAACAGGGACTTAAAGGCGTAACTACAGAAACTGGTGCAGGTCAGTGGGGTACCGCCCTTTCCATGGCCTGTTCCTACTTTGGCCTTGACTGCCAGGTTTACATGGTAAAAGTTTCTTATGAACAGAAACCTTTCCGCCGCGAAGTAATGCGCACTTACGGAGCAAACGTAACTCCCAGCCCCAGTAACACAACAGAAGTCGGTAAAAAGATTCTTGCAGAATTCCCCGGTACCGGTGGAAGTCTTGGCTGTGCAATTTCTGAAGCAGTAGAAGCCGCAACCAAACAGGAAGGCTACCGCTATGTTTTGGGAAGCGTTCTTTCACAGGTACTTTTGCACCAGACAGTTATCGGTCTTGAAACAATGACTGCCATGGACAAGTATGGAATTAAACCGGATGTAATCATCGGATGTGCAGGAGGCGGTTCAAACCTCGGCGGACTCATTTCTCCTTTCATGGGAAGAAAACTCCGTGGCGAAGCAGACTATCAGTTCATCGCAGTAGAACCCGCAAGCTGCCCGAGCCTTACCCGCGGTAAGTTTGTGTATGACTTCTGCGACACCGGTCACGTCTGTCCTCTTGCAAAAATGTACACTTTGGGAAGCGAGTTCATGCCTTCTCCAAACCATGCAGGCGGTCTCCGTTACCATGGAATGAGTTCAATTCTTTCTCAGCTCTATGACGACAAACTGATTGAAGCCCGCAGCGTAGAACAGACTGCAGTTTTTGATGCAGCCCAGCAGTTTGCCCGCGTAGAAGGAATTCTCCCCGCTCCCGAATCAAGTCATGCAATCCGTGTTGCAATTGACGAAGCCCTTAAATGCAAGGAAACAGGCGAAGAAAAAACAATTCTCTTCGGTCTAACCGGCACAGGCTACTTTGACATGTATGCCTACAAAGCCTTTAACGACGGAACCATGTCCGACTATATCCCAACTGACGAAGATATTGCAAAGGGTCTTGCAGGAGTTCCCCGCTTTCCTGGAAATATGATATAATATTTTCATGGAGCAGATACAAAGCGAAGAAGAACTTGAAAAACGCATAAAGGAACTGGAAGAAGAAGTCCTTCCCGGTCTGTTTGAATCCTACACCGAAAAACTGCGGGATTTTCTCAGTGGAGGACTTTTTCCTTCCGGTTCTAAAGCATCTCTTGTGGAAGAAGCAAAAGATTTATACCACCATACTCAGGAAGAACTTTCTGAATTAAAAAATCTGCTTTCCATGGTTCAACAGGCAGAAAATCAGCCGGACACAGAATATATTTCCCTAGACGATCTTTCGGACCTTGCCCTTCTTGACGGAGGCTTTTAACTTGGCAAAACAAAAAGAACTTTCCCTCCTTGAAAAATACTACAACAAATTCAACGAAGAACACCGCCTTACCACCCGCCACGGAAGGGTTGAGTTTTCTACTTCCATGCACTTTATTCACAAATACATCCCTCTCGGAGAAAAAATCCGCATACTGGACATTGGTGCAGGAACCGGCCGTTACTCAGTTGCTTTAAAAGAAGAAGGACATGACGTTACTGCCGTAGAAAAAGTTGCCCGTAATCTAAAAGTTCTGGAAGACAAACATTCAGGAGTAAACTGCTGGCCAGGAGATGCAAGGAACCTTTCTTTTTTGCCAGACTCTTCATTTGACCTTACGCTTCTCTTCGGTCCCCTTTACCATCTTCACACACAGGAAGAAATGCTTGAGGCTTTTAAAGAGGCTCGAAGGGTTACAAAAAAAGACGGTATTATCCTTGCTTCCTACGTGATGAATGAATACAGCGTAATCACTTACTGTTTTAAGCAGAAGCACATTAAAGACGTAATGGAAAAAAATGCCCTCACCTCAGACTGGCACACAAAAGCCAGTGAAGACGAACTTTACACCTACTTGCGGCTAGAAGATATAGAAGAACTTAACAAAAAAAGCGGGCTTAGGCGACTGGAAATTTTTGCCGCCGACGGACCCGCTGATTACATGCGCCAGGAACTTAATGCCATGGACGAAGAAGAGTTTTCATTTTTCCTGCAGTACCATCTTTCCACCTGCCAGCGCCCGGAACTTCTCGGTGCTTCTTCCCATGTGGTTGATGTACTAAAAAACTAAGTCCCCTTTTACTCCACCTGACCGATTTTTCCAGCCTGATAAATGGACAGGCCTTTTTCGTTTAAACTGAGTATTTCCCCAATTGTTTTGCTTTCGGGCCACTGTTCCTTTGCCTTAAGAAGTACAGTCCTGCTTTCCTCAGTTTTTTTTGCTTCAAAAAGACTTTGTGAATAAACAATGCCGCAGAAATATATTTCATCGGGAGTTTTTGCCTGAGTAAAGGCTTTTTCAAACAGTTCATTTGCCTTAGCCTTACCGCCGCCTGCAATTTTGGGAGCCCAGTAATACCACTGCCCCAGGTTCATCAGGGCATAACAGTAGTTTTCATCTGCAGCAAGCGATTTTTCATAATATTCTTTTACCTGAAGCCCGTATTTCATTACATCAGAAACTGAAAAACTCATCATGCAGGAAATTGTATCTGCATAACTGCACCAGAACCACTTGCTCATTTTTTCATCAGCTTTTTCAGCAATATAGGCATCCATTTTTTCTTTCTGATTTCTAAGCGTTTTCTGAATGCCTTTTACTTTTGTCTTGTCAGAAAAAAGTGCATTATATTTTTCCATGGCAATATAATTTTCCATGATTATTTTCTGATCTGCATCAAATTCGTTTTCTGACGAAAAAATATTGTTCTCGTAATTTTCAATTTCAGTCATTTTGTTTTCTGAATTTTCTACTTCGGAAAGCTTCATCCTAAAGAGCATAAAATCACCCACAACCCTTGAAAAATCAAGGCTTTCGCAAAAACATGACAGTGAAAATAAACCTGTCATCAGCAGCATAAAAATCTTTTTCATAACACTGCGATTTTACAACCATGTTTCATTTTTCTCAAGCATAATGTGAAAAAGTTGTGCATAAGTTGAGCATAAAAAGCGTTTTTCCGTTGACGGTACTTACATTTAGCGGTATACTGCTTTTTACATATATATATGGAGGACATAATGGCTAAGACCAAGTATGTTTATTTCTTTGGAGACGGTGACGCAGAAGGCGATGAGAGCATGCGCGCCGAACTCGGTGGAAAGGGTGCAAACCTTGCCCAGATGGCAAAAGCCCCTTTGAGCCTGCCTGTTCCGTCAGGATTTACAATTTCTACTGACGTGTGCCAGGAGTTCTACAAGCTGGGACGCAAATATCCCGCAAGCCTCAATGCAGAAGTTGAGAAGTATCTTGCAAAGCTTGAGAAATCTATGGGTAAGAAGCTTGGTGACGAAAAGGATCCTCTTCTTGTTTCAGTTCGCTCAGGTGCAGCAATTTCTATGCCTGGTATGATGGACACCATCCTGAACCTTGGTCTTAACGACAAATCAGTGATTGGTCTTGCAACCAAGACAAACAACGAGCGTTTTGCATGGGACGCCTACCGCCGCTTTATTCAGATGTTCGGCGACGTTGCAATGGGTGTTGAGCACGCTAAGTTCGAGGCTATCATTGACGAAGTGAAGAGCCACCGCGGAATCAAGCAGGACACAGAGCTCAATGTAGAAGAGCTTAAAGAAATCGTTACAAAGTACAAGGCACTTTACAAAAAGGAAAAGGGAGAAGACTTCCCCCAGGATCCAAAAGTGCAGATGTGGGGAGCCATTGGTGCCGTATTCGGTTCATGGATGAACCCCCGCGCTATCAAGTACCGCGAACTCAACAACATCAAGGAAGGAGCACTCAAGGGAACTGCTGTTACCGTTATGGCAATGGTATTCGGAAACAAGGGTGACACTTCTGGTACTGGTGTATGTTTCAGCCGCGATCCTTCAAACGGTGAGAACATCTTCATGGGTGAGTACCTGATGAACGCTCAGGGTGAAGACGTGGTTGCTGGTATCCGCACACCACAGAAACTCGCTCAGCTTGAGGAAACAAACCCCAAGATTTACAAAGAACTTTGCACAATCCGCTCTCGCCTTGAGAAGCACTACCACGACATGCAGGACATGGAGTTCACAGTTGAAGAAGGAAAACTCTTCATGCTCCAGTGCCGCAACGGTAAGCGCACAGGTGCTGCAGCTGTTAAGATGGCTGTGGACATGGTTGGCGAAAAGCTCATCACAAAAGAGCAGGCTCTTCTCCGCGTTGAGCCAGAGCAGCTTGATCAGCTCCTCCACCCCGCTCTTGACCCCAAAGTTGTTAAGACAGAAAAAGAACTTGCAAAGGGTCTGAATGCATCTCCAGGAGCAGGTTCAGGACAGATCGTGTTTACTGCTGACGAAGCAGAAGCATGGGCAAACGATGGAAAGAAAGTTATCCTCGTTCGCAAGGAAACATCTCCTGAAGACATCGCAGGTATGGTTGCCGCACAGGGTATCCTTACTTCAACTGGTGGACGCACTTC
>JAEEKM010000161.1 GCA_016282455.1 Treponema sp.
CGCAATAAATCAAAACTTACTTATTCAAAAGGTCGGCGAGTTTTGCGGCGGTAAAGCCAAGGTGCTCGGCTACTTTAAGGGCTGGGCCTGATTCACCGAAGTCGTTTAAGGTAAAGAGGTCGCTCTTCTTTGCGTATCCTTCCCAACCCATGCGGCTTCCGGCTTCTGCAACAACCACGCGCTTTGCTCCGCCAATCATTTCGTTCTGAAGGGCTTCGTCTTCGTCAAACTTACCCTTGTCAAACACGCTTACAACACGCACTTTCTTTGAAGTAAGACCAGCGGCTTCAAGTGCCATGCTCACTTCACTACCGGTTGCAAGAACAGTGATGTCAGGATTTTCAACACCGTTTACGCAGTATGCACCACGGACGGCATTCTTTTTCCAGTCAGCAGGCTTTGCATAAACAGGAAGATCCTGGCGTGTAAAGGCCATACATACAGGGTGATCAGTTGCTTCCATTGCAGTTTCCCATGCAAGCTGGCTTTCCTCGGCATCACCCGGGCGGAGAACCTGTACATGTGGAATTACACGAAGGGCTGCAAGAGATTCAATCGGCTGGTGTGTAGGTCCGTCTTCACCCACGTAGATTGAGTCATGGGTAAAGATGTAGATGTTAGGAATCTTAGAGAGGGCTGCAACACGGAGAGAGCCCCGCAGGTAATCTGCAAACACAAGGAAGGTTGCACCAAAGGCACGGAGACCTCCATGAAGGTTGATTCCGCTCATCACCTGGCTCATTGCAAACTCACGGATACCGTACTCAATTGTGCGGCCCTTGCGGTTAGAAGCATTGTAAGTTCCGTCGTCATTCTTAACGGCAGTTTTGTTGGGGTCACGAAGGTCAGCAGAACCACCAACCAGCCACTGGTAGCGGTCAGCCATGCAGTTAAGGCTCTTTCCACTTGCACCACGAGTTGCAAGCTTGTCACCAACATTGTATGTGGGAGCGGGAGCCTCAGCTGTCTGTTTTTTATTCCAGTAGGCATCCCAAAGTTTTGCAAGGTCAGGATTCTCACTCTTCCATGCATCAAATTCAGCCTGCCAGTCTGCCTCTGCCTGTGCAAGTTCCTTTCTTCTCTTTTCAAAGAACTCGTATGCTTCGGGTACTACATAGAAATCCTTGTCTTCAGGAAGACCAAGATTTTTCTTTGCTTCCTTAACGCCGTCAGCACCAAGGGGAGCACCGTGAACACCTGCAGTTCCCTGGTTTGGAGCACCCTTTCCAATCACAGACTTAAGGATGATAATAGATGGCTTATCTTTTTCACTCTTTGCAATGCGTACAAGGTCAGCAATTTCGCCCACGTTGTACATTGAACCGCGGAGCACCTGCCAGCCGTAGCTTTCATAGCGCTTCTGAATGTCGTCTGTAAAAGTGATGTCAGTTGAACCGTCAATGGAAATCTTGTTCTCGTCATAGAAAACAATGAGTTTACCCAACTTAAGGTTTCCTGCAAGAGATGAAGCTTCGGAAGAAACACCCTCTTCAAGACAACCTTCACCGACAAGAGCATAAGTGTAGTGGTCTACAATTGTTCTTTTTGCAGTGTTAAAGCGGGCAGCAAGCATGGACTCTGCAACTGCCATACCAACAGAAACAGCAATACCCTGTCCAAGTGGACCAGAGGTGCTTTCTACACCATCAGTAATTCCATATTCAGGATGACCAGGGCACTTTGAACCTACCTGGCGGAAATTCTTAATGTCATCCATGCTGACATTGTAACCTGCAAGATGCAGAATGGAATAAAGAAGCATTGAACCATGACCTGCACTGAGAACAAAACGGTCTCTGTCAACCCACTTTGAATCAGCAGGATTGTGCTTCATTACCTCGCCATACAAAACAGCGGCAACTTCTGCAGCTCCCAGGGGAAGTCCCGGGTGACCAGATTTAGCCTTCTGAATGGCATCCATTGAAAGACTGCGAATAGAAAGTGCGCAGGCTTCGATTCCTTTTGTGTCCATATTTAACCCCCTTCTGGACAAATAATACTAAAGTCTATTTATAAAATCACAAAGAATTTCCACAGACGGTTTCTTTTCCAGTTCCCGCTTAAACTCTAACGAATGCAGGGCTTTTGCAAGAGAGGAAAGAACTTTAAGGTGGGTCTGTGAATTACTTGTAAAAAGCATAAAAAGAGTAGAAACTTTAAGGCTGTCAGGAGCCTTCATGTCAATGGGTTCATTAAGGTAAACCACAAATATTCTCTGATCTTCTTCTGTTTTCATCAGAGGTCTTCTTGGATGAGGAATGGCAACAGTGTTACCGACTGCAGTGCTAAGGACTTTTTCACGTTCAAGAAGTTCAGTAAGCAGGGTATTCTTGTCGTAACCGGAAAGGTCTGACTGTTTTAACACAGACTCATAAATTTCGCTTAAGGTGCTTCCGCTCACATTAGTTACAACACCACCTTTACGAATCAACTTGGCAACATCACATTCGACGTTCATTTTTTTCCCCGTTCACTTTACAATCTTAAACCTGTTCAGCTGCTGCTGTGCTATTGCCCCCTCCAGAGCGTCCACAATATCTTCGA
>JAEEKM010000162.1 GCA_016282455.1 Treponema sp.
CATAAGGATTTTAGCTCAGTCACTGCTGAAAAACGGAGTCTCTCCCGACATAATCGCAAAATCACTGGCACTTACAGAAGAGGAAGTCCTTAGCCTTTCAAAAGAACACCCTCTGTAAGCAGAAAAGAACTTACGCCCGATTGGAGGGGGGCGACCGGAGGGAACCTTCGGCATAAGCCGAATGAAACCCAGATATTTGCAGCGAAGCTTCAAGCAAAGCGGGGTGGCTGCAGGCATGGGTGTAGATTGTGGCGCAAAAATAAAAGTGCCTGTGTAAAAAAAGTGCCTGTGTAAAAAAAATGCCGTCCGAAAAAAAATCAGACGGCAAATGGATTTATCTAAAAATTACAGTTCACAGATTGGTGTGAAGGTGTCTGCCTTGAGGGAAGCACCACCGATAAGACCACCGTCAATATCAGGCTGGGCAAGAAGTTCCTTTGCGTTGGAAGCCTTCATGGATCCGCCGTACTGGATGATTACTTCGTCTGCAACTGCCTGGCTGTAAAGCTTAGCAATGTGGCTTCTTACAAACTTGTGGATTGCCTCTGCATCCTCAGGGGTAGCAGTCTTTCCAGTTCCGATTGCCCATACAGGCTCGTAGGCAATAACAACATTCTTCATCTGCTCTGCGCTTACACCTGAAAGATCAGCGTCCAGCTGGAAGGCACATACGCTTTCTGCAAGACCGGCTTCTCTTTCTGAAAGAAGTTCACCAATACAAAGAACAACTTCAAGTCCCTGGTCAAGTGCGCGGCGAACCTTGCGGTTAATGAGCTCATCACTTTCACCGATTTCATGGCGGCGCTCTGAGTGACCGAGAATTACTGACTGAACACCAATGTCCTTAAGCATTTCTGCACTCACCTCTCCAGTGTGTGCTCCGTTTCCTGTTGCAGCCATGTCCTGGGCACCAAGAAGAATGTTTGATCCCTTAAGAACCTGTGCTACTGCATCAAGATATACAAAAGGAACTCCAACCATGTACTTGTTGGGCTTGTCCTTGAGGGAAGCAACGAGGTCTTTTGCAAGTGCAACTGCCTCAGCCTTGCTTGTGTTCATCTTCCAGTTACCGGCGATATAATGTTTTCTTGCCATGTTATGCTCCTAAAAAAAAATGTACTTTAAGTGTGTTTATATTAGCGTAAAACCAAAGGGCTTGCAATAAGAGTTTGCAATTTGAGCCAGAACTAAATCTGAGCCCCAAGATTTGCCCCGTTGCTCGAAGAAGTAGTATTACCTTCCAGAGTAACATTCAGTTCAACGAATTTCTTATTACGGTAAACCGTCACCTTTACAGTGTCACCAGGCTTTTTGTCCTCCAGGGCACTGTAGTAGTTTGCAAGATTAGTCACCGTAATGTTGTCAATCTTAGTAATAATATCTCCGCCAAGATAAATTGTCTGGGGGTTAAAGGTACCGTACTGAACTGCCTGTGTACCGCCCCTAATGCCAGCCTTCTCTGCAAGACTGCCGCTTCTAACACGGCTCACAATCATACCGGTGTTAATTCCATAACCTGCATAGTTTGCAATTCGGCTTGTATTCTGCACAAGACTAATCATCATTACACCACGGTTCACTTTACCATAAGTAATCAAATCGCTCACAACACGGCGGGCAGTGCTTACAGGAACTGCAAAACCTACACCGCTGGAAGAACCGCTTGAAGAATAAATCATCGTGTTAATGCCGATCATGCGACCCTGACTGTCAAGTAAAGGTCCGCCTGAGTTACCGGGGTTAATTGCAGCATCAGTCTGAATCATATTGCGGATAATAACATTTGTACTTTCCTGAATAGGACGCCCCAGACCGGAAATAATACCTGTCGTCATAGTACGTTCAAGGGCAAAAGGATTACCAATTGCAATTACCTTCTGACCGACTTTAAGATTCTCACTGTTACCAAAAGCAATGGTCTTAAGTTCAACATTAGCAGGAGGAGTAAACTTAAGCACTGCAATATCACTCTCCTTATCCTGCCCGACAACCTTACCTTCGTAAGTAGAACCGTCAGCAAGAGAAATATTAATGGTACTTGCATCTGCAATAACATGAACGTTAGTAACAACATAACCGCGCTTATCAATAATACTGCCGGAACCGCTGCCTTCCTGAGTAACCACGGGCTCTAAAAACCAGTTGTAGCCCCTCGTCTTGGTGGTAATATTCACAACCGCCTCATTGCATCTCTCGTAAACGCTGATATTCTGAAGTTCATCCTGAGTAAAACCGCTGGAATCATTTGCAACAGTAAGAGCGGGAGTATTAGTCTCAAGCACAAGCTCATCAGAAAGAGGAACAGATTCTGAAGAAAGAGAAACTGACTCAGAAGAAGGAGAATTATCTTTTTCACGATGACTGGCCTTAGAAAGAGAAATACTCACTGGAACCGCAACGGCAGTAGCAAGAACCGCCCCACAAACGCCCACCACAAGTGAACGGAACACAAGCTGACTCTTAGAATAAAGTTTCATACCGCTAATATAGCGCCAAAACACTTTTATGTAAACAAGACCAGGAGAAGACACAGGCATTTCTTTCCGTATCTTTATTATAGATTTTTCCCAAAAAACAGATTACAATTACCCAAAACGCACAATACCCCGGAGGGAAACATGAAGGAAGCTTCAGCAGTTTATTGTACAGACTTCAGGTCTCAGCAGGACGGAGGACTTCCGTTAAAACTAAAAAAACTTATTAAAGCCGCTGGAATTGCAGACATTGACTTTGAAGGAAAATTCACTGCAATAAAAATGCACTTTGGAGAAGAAGGAAATCTTTCTTATTTAAGACCAGATTACGCACGGGCAGTTGCCGAAGTAGTTACAGAACTCGGCGGAAGGCCTTTTCTTACAGACTGCAACACCCTCTACCCTGGTAAACGCAAGAATGCACTCGACCATCTTGATGTTGCAATGCAGCACGGTTTTCTTCCAATCACTACAGGCTGTCAGGTAATTATTGGAGACGGACTTAAAGGCACAGACGAAGTTGATGTTCCTGTTGTAAACGGAGAACTATGCAAGGTTGCCCACATTGGTCGTGCCATCATGGACGCAGATGTGTTCATCAGTTTAAGTCATTTTAAAGGACACGAAGAAGCTGGTTTCGGTGGTGCATTAAAAAACATAGGCATGGGCTGCGGAAGTCGTGCAGGAAAAATGGACCAGCACAAAGACGGTAAACCGGAAGTTCACCAGGAAAAATGCCGTAACTGCAAAAAGTGCGCAAAAGAATGCGGTTCAGATGCAATCACTTTTGAAAGCGGAAAAGCATACATCAATCAGGATTTATGCAAGGGCTGCGGTCGCTGTATTGGTGCCTGTAACTTTGATGCAATAGAAAATCAGAACGAAGGAGCATTTGAAGACTTAAACAAAAAAATAGCAGAGTATTCACAGGCAGTCTGCTACGGCCGCCCTACTTTCCACATCTGTCTTATTCTGGACGTAAGCCCCTACTGCGACTGTCACGCCTACAATGATGCACCTCTAATTCCAAACATAGGCATGGCAGCAAGTTTTGACCCCGTTGCCTTAGACCAGGCCTGTTCCGACCTCTGCCAGAAAGCACAGCGTTTTCAGAACACAAGAATCACAGACAATGTAAGCAGGGGACTGAAAATCACAGAAGACCTCTGGCACGACAGTGAACCAAAGGCCGTCTGGAAAATGACTCTTGAGCACGCAGAAAAAATCGGACTGGGCACAAGAAAGTACGAACTAAAAAGAATTTAAGTGCTTACTTATCCTGTTCACGAATCTGAACGCGACGGATTTTCCCGCTGATAGTTTTTGGAAGTTCATCCACAAATTCAATCATGCGGGGAATTTTGTAAAGGGCAAGATTTTCCTTTGCAAAAGTTTTAAGTTCAAGGTCAAGTTCTTTTGTAGGCTCATACCCCTTGGTAAGAACAATTGTTGCCTTAACTTTCTGTCCGCGCTTTGGATCAGGCACACCAGTTACTGCACATTCAAGCACAGAAGGATGCTGCTGAAGAACGCTCTCTACTTCAAAGGGACTGATTCTGAAACCTGAACTCTTGATAAGGTCATCATTGCGGCCCACAAACCAGATGTATCCGTCATCATCATAGTAAGCGGTGTCACCCGTGTCATACCAGTCACCACCAAGGGCAGCTTTTGTTTTTTCTTCATTCCTGTAATAACCGGAGAAGAGACCTGCGGGTTTTCCGTTTTTAAGGTTAACCATAATGCTTCCGCTTTCCAGAGGTTCACACACCTTTCCGTCGGGAGTAAGAATCTTTACATCATAACCTGGAGCAGATTTACCCATTGAACCTGGTTTTGGATCCATACCGGGGAAAGTTCCTGCAAGAATTGTACTTTCAGTCTGACCGTAACCTTCAAAAATCTTAATGCCGGTTTTCTCAAGGAATTTATTGTAAACTTCAGAGTTCATTGCTTCACCTGCAATCACGCAGTACTTGAGGCTGGACAAATCGTACTTGGAAAGATCTTCGCGAATCAGGAAACGGTAAGCGGTAGGAGGAGCACAGAAAGTAGAAACTTTGTAATGAGAAATTTTCTTAAAGAACAAATCGGGATTAAAGGCAAACATGTCGTAAACAAAAACTGCAGTTCCCGCAATCCACTGTCCGTAAATTTTTCCCCACACAGCCTTACCCCAGCCGGTTTCCGCCACACTGATGTGAAGTCCGTCATCAATCACATTCTGCCAGAATTTTGCAGTAACAATATGAGCAAGAGGATAAGTAAAATCATGCATGACCATCTTGGGGTAACCGGAAGTTCCGCTTGTAAAGTACATGAGCATGGTGTCACTGTTGTGGGTTGCCGCCTCCCCTTCAGGTCTTGGGAAAGAAGAACAGGAGTCTGGAAGGGCATCCAGTTCAGCATGAAAATCAATCCAGCCTTCGCGGTGTCCAAGAACATTCACAAGTTTTTTTACAGAAGGACATTTTGGAATTGCACTCTCAACCTTCTGCAGAACATGACCGTCATCAAAAGAAACAATCATCTTAACGTCTGCGGCATTACAGCGGTATTCAATATCATCTTTTAAAAGCTGGTTTGTAGCAGGACAGGCAATTGCACCAATGCGATGCAGGGCAGGAAGGAAAAACCAGAATTCATAGCGACGGCGAAGAACAAGCATAACCACGTCACCCTTTTTGATTCCGTTCTGCTTAAGGAAATGTGCAGTCTTCTGGGTAAGAATGGAAATTTCCTTAAAGTTGTATATGTGTTCTTCCCCTTCATCATTACACCAGACAAGGGCTCTCTTTTCAGGCGCCTCATTTGCATAACGGTCAATTACATCGTAGGCATAATTAAAATTCTCAGGAATATTTAATTTGTAGTTTGCACACATGTCGTCATAATCTTTAAACTCATGATAATCTTTTATAAAAGCAGAAAGAAGGTTCATAAAACTCTCCATAAAAAAAACAAATTGCCTGTATTATATAGAATTTAACTTATTTATTCAAATATTTTTTTTGTAATAAATAAAAAAGCCGTGTTATAATAAATAGTATGATTTTACGCAGGAAGGAATGAAAGGTAAATGGAGCAGCCAGTAATCAGAATCAGTCACCTCAAAAAAGAATATTCCAAAGCAATTCCCCTTAAGGACATAAATGTAGAAATTCAAAAAGGAGAAGTTATTTCCATTATTGGTCCCAGCGGAACAGGTAAGTCTACCCTTCTTCGCTGCATAAATCTTCTTGAAAAACCGACGGAGGGAGAAATATTTGTTGACGGAGTTTCCATAACAGACCCCAAAAGCAATGTTCCCTTGCTAAGGCAGAAAATGGGCATGGTCTTTCAGAACTTTAATCTTTTTAATCACATGACAATTCTGCAAAACATCTGCTCTGCTCCAGTTGACCTGCTTGGAATGAAAAAAGAAGAAGCAGAAAAAAGAGCAATGGAACTTTTAAAATCCGTAGGACTTTCCGACAGGGCAAACGCTTTTCCTGATGAACTTTCAGGCGGACAAAAACAGAGGGCCGCAATTGCAAGAACCCTTGCCATGAAACCGGAAATAATTCTCTTTGATGAACCCACAAGTGCCCTGGATCCCACCATGGTAGGCGAAGTTCTTTCTGTAATCAAACGTCTTGCGCAGGAAGGACTTACCATGCTGATTGTAACTCACGAAATGGCATTTGCAAAAGACATTTCCACACGAGTGCTTTACCTTGATCAGGGAATTGTTTACGAAGAAGGAAGCCCTGAAGAAATTTTCTTACATTCCAAAAATGAAAGGACAAGACGCTTCATCCACAGGCTGAAAGTTTTTGAAGAACAGATTACAAAACCTGACTTTAATTTTCTTGACCTTCTAAGCCGCATGGAAGACTTTGCAAGAAAGCATCAGATTCCACCCAAAACCCTGTACAAAATTCACCACATCTTTGAAGAACTTATTTTACAAACACTCATTCCGCAATTGGGAAATCACTTTGATTTGATTTTCACTTTCGAATACCAGGAAAACAATCCCGAACAGGAAATAAAAATAAACTACGGGGGACCAAGCCTTGACCCCATAAAAAACTGTGACGAAATATCAGGAAAAATAATTAACGCTTTAATCAAAACCTACAGGCATGAGTTTACGGAAGACAGAAACAGCCTGACAATTTCCATGGAGTAAGAGATATGAAAAAATCACCTGCACTTTTTTTATGCATTCTTTTCATAAACCTCATCTGGCCCGCCTTTTCGTCAGAAAACAAAAAAATAAATTCTCTAGAAGACTTAAACAAAGAGGGAATAAAAATCGGTGTAAACATTTCCACTCCCGCAGAACTTCTTGTACCCGAACACTTTCCTCTTGCAGAAACAGTTGTGTATTCAGACCTCACGACAGGAATTCTTTCTTTGCAGCAGGATAAAATAGATGCATACGCAGATGTAAAAACGACGCTGGATTTTATAATTGACTCAGGTTTTACAGACGGAAGAATTCTTCCCGGCACATTCGGAGAACCTGTTCAGATTGCACTTGGCATTTCTGACAAAACGGAAATTCCAGATCTTGAAGAAAAAATAAATGCCTTCATAACAGAAAAAAAAGAAGACGGAACTTTAGACAGAATGTATGAACACTGGGTAATAAAAAAAGAAGACACAATGGAAGACATTCCTGAACCAGAAAACCCGGGCATAGAACTTCGCGTTGGAACAACAGGCCTCATAGTTCCATTTTCCTATTACAAGGGAACTGAACTTACAGGTTATGACATTGAGCTTACAAAACGCCTTGCCCTCTACCTTAATGCAAAAATTGAACTTATTCCCTTTGACTGGGGAGGACTCATTACCGCAGCAAGTACTGGTATTGTTGACTGTGTTATAAGCGACCTCTTTATTACAGAAGAAAGAAAAGAAGTACTTACTTTTTCAATTCCATACATAAATGAAAACACAATGGTGCTTGTTCATGAAGAGGAAAATCTTTTAGACGGCAGTGAACTGATTTCCAGTTTTGAAAAAACTTTCGTCAAAGAATCCAGATGGAAACTGATTGTAAAAGGAATGGGTGTTACAATCTTCATTTCTATTTTATCAGCCCTATTTGGAACAATAATTGGTTTTGCCCTCTGCGCCTTACGACTGTCAAAGAAAAAGATACTCGATAAATCTGCACTGGTATTTATCCGCATCATGCAGGGAATGCCAATGGTTGTTCTTCTGATGATTCTCTTTTACATTGTTTTTGCAAAAGCAGAAATTCCCGGTATATGGGTTGCCATAATCGGTTTTTCCATAAACTTTGCCGCTTACGTGTGTGAAATAATCAGGTCAGGAATTCTTGCAGTAGACAAAGGTCAGATGGAAGCAGCCCTTGCCTTAGGCTACACAAAAACACAAAGTTTTTTAAAGATAGTACTGCCTCAGGCCGCAAAACATTTTCTTCCGGTCTACCAGGGAGAATTTATTTCTCTTGTAAAGATGACTTCAGTCGTGGGCTACATTGCAATACAGGATCTTACCAAAGCAAGCGACATCATACGAAGCAGAACTTACGAAGCAATCTTCCCCCTCATTACAACGGCAGTGATTTATTTTGTAATCACCTGGGTTTTCACCCGCATACTTGTTTTTACCCAGAAAAAACTTGATCCCAGAAGCAGGAAGGTAAGGGAAGCTTAATTTTTTACGACATGGCACTTTCCAAAATCCCAATCAAATCCGCATATTCAGTACGGACTTTTTCTTCGGGTGAACTCAAGAGATGTTCAAGTTCAGAATGAAAGAGTTTATCCTTCGCAGAAACAGGCATGTAGTGAACATTAGAAGTTACATAGTAATGCTCAATGCAGCCCTTGGGTAAAATGTAAACAGAAGCAGCAGCCGCCCCTGCAAGAATAATGGAAAAGAGATTCTTTACTGCAGTAAACTTTTCGCCAAGTTTTTTAGGCATGATGGGATAAAGTTTTTCTGCATGAAGTAAAACTCCCTGCAAAACAACAGTCTTAAAGGTGTCAACATTCTCTGCATTTTCATGTTTCTGATCAAGAAACAAAAGTTTTTCCCTCAGCTCAATAAGAGAGGAATCAAGAGAAAGTGAACCTTCTTCTGCTCCCATTGGCATCTGGCAAATTGCACGCCCAGTCTCTGCAAGAAATTTTTCAAGCCTCACAATAAGTTTTTCAAGAGTGAGCGTATGTTCAAGGTCGCGCACATTAAAAATCGTCTGTAAAA